>JAIEPP010000037.1 GCA_019748335.1 Xanthobacteraceae bacterium | reverse complement strand
TGGCGACATCAGCCGATATCGAACGCATCGACGCCTCGCTCGAGGCGATGGCGACCGTGCAGCATCCCGGCGAAGCCTCGATGATCCATGACCGTGCGTTTCATCTCGCGGTCACCGGATGCCTCGACAACGCTGTGCTGGTTCGTGTCGTCGGTGAAATGTTCGACCAGCGGCTCAATCCCTACTTTGCCAAGCTAGCGCATTATTTCGAGAACCCGGAATCCTGGGGGGCGGCGCTCGCCGAACACCAGGCCATCCGCGATGCCATCGTGGCCCGCGATCCCCTGGCCGCGCGCGCGACCATGCGCGAGCATCTGGCGTGTTCGCAGGCCCGCTTTGCGCAAAGTTTCGGGACCGAGGCCGCACCGCGCGCCCAGGCAAGGAGCGGGTGAACCATCGAAAGCAGATTGGCGCGGTTCGGCGGCGATGCCGGGCCCGTCGAGTAACAAAGCAAACGGTAACAATGGAGGGAACGCACGTGTTGAAGAAAATGACGATCGTATTGGCGGCGTCTGCCGCGGCGCTGATGGCGGCGACGAGTGCCGGCATGGCCCAGACCAAGCTCAAATGGGCCCACGTCTACGAAACTTCCGAACCGTTCCACACCGCTTCGGTCTGGGCCGCAGGGGAAATCAACAAGCGGACCAGCGGCCGCTACCAGATCGACGTCTATCCGGCCTCGCAGCTCGGCAAGGAAACAGATATCAACCAGGGACTTTCGCTGGGCTCGGTCGACATCATCATCTCCGGCTCCAGCTTCGCGGCCAAGAGCTATCCGCCGATCGGCGTGACCTATTATCCCTACACCTTCCGCGACGCCGATCATCTGCTCGCCTATACCAAGAGCGATGTCTTCAAGGAGCTCGCCAAGGGCTACGAGGACAAGACCGGCCATCACATCGTGGCGGTGACCTATTATGGCGTGCGTCACACCTCCTCGAACAAGCCGATCAAGACCTGCGCCGACATGAAGGGCCTCAAGATTCGCGTGCCTGACGTGCCGGCCTATCTGGCGATGCCGCGCGCCTGTGGCGCCAACACCGCTCCGATCGCATTCGCCGAAGTCTATCTCGCGCTGCAGAACGGCACCGTGGAAGCCCAGGAAAATCCGCTGACGACGATTGAAGCCAAGAAGTTCTACGAAGTGCAGAAACACATCGTGCTGACCGGTCACATCGTCGATCACCTCAACACCATCGTCTCCGCCAGCCTCTGGAAGAAGCTGAGTGAAGAGGATCGCAAGATCTTCACCGACGTGGCGCAGGAGGCGGCGACCAAGGCCACCGCGGAGATCAAGGTTAACGAGGCCAAGCTGGTTGCCTTCTTCAAGGAGAAGGGTCTGACCGTGACCGAGGTCAACAAGGACGACTTCCGCGACACCGTGCTCAAGACCACGAGCTTCGAGACTTTTGACTATCGCAAGGCCGACTGGGACCGCATCCAGGCCATCAAGTAAGACGGTTGGGCTTTGGTCCGTGCCCGCCGCGTCGTTGCGGCGGGCACGGTACCGGTCCGGCCGAAGGTTCGGCTTCTCAACGCCAGCGTGGAACGAGGGCACATGTCGACGGTTGAAGTGCACAAGCAGATCACGGCGGATGAGATCGCCCACACCTTCGAGGAAGAAGCGCCCAAGGGCGCCGATCTCGGCCAATACGCGTTCGAAGACTGGCTGGCGCTCGCGATCTTCTGGATCATGGCGCTGTGCGTGTTCCTGCAGTTCTTCACCCGCTATGTCCTCAACGACAGCTACGCCTGGACCGAGGAGATCGCGACCTACTGTCTGATCGGCGTGGTCTTTATCGGTTCTTCGATGTGCGTGCGGATGTCGCGGCATATCCAGGTCGACCTGATCTTCCGCTATTTGCCGCATCTCGCCGCGCGCGCGCTCTCGACCCTTATCGACCTGATCCGGATCGCGTTCTTTGGATATGCGACCAAGCTGGTCTGGCAGTTCATCCAGATTATCGGCGACGAGCGGATGACGACCATCAAGTTTCAAAAAGGCTTCGTCTACTACGCGGTGCTGCTCGGCTTCGTGCTGATGTTCGGCCGCTCGATCCAGATCGCGGTCGAGAACTGGCGGCGCGGCTATTCGATCCTGGAGCGCCCCGGCGCATTCGACGGAACGGAAGGGTAAGGCGATGCTGCTGCTGCTCGGTGGATTTCTGCTCCTGATGCTGCTCGGCCTTCCCGTCGCGCTGTCGATGGCGACGTCGTCGCTGATTTACATTCTCGTCACCGGGATCACGCCCGACGTGACGCTGGCGCAACGCATGATCGCGGGCGTCGAGAGCTTTCCGCTGCTGGCGGTGCCGTTCTTCATTCTCGCCGGCAACCTGATGAACATCGCCGGCGTCACCGGGCGCATCTACAAGTTCGCGGTCGCATTGGTCGGCTGGATGCGCGGTGGTCTCGGCCACGTCAACATCATCGGCTCGGTGATCTTCTCGGGCATGTCCGGTACCGCGATCGCGGACGCGGCTGGTCTCGGCACCATCGAAATCAAGGCGATGAAGGACCATGGTTATTCGACCGAGTTTTCAGTCGGCGTGACCGCGGCGTCCGCAACCCTCGGCCCGATCATCCCGCCGTCGCTGCCGTTCGTGATCTACGGCATGATGGCGAACGTCTCGATCGGCGCGCTGTTTCTCGGCGGCGTCATTCCCGGCGTGGTGATGACCCTGCTGATGATGGCGACCGTGGCCTATTTCGCGCACAAGAACGGCTGGGGCAGCGACTCGCCGTTCTCGTGGAGGCAGATCGGCTCCGCCGGCCTCGAGATCGTCATCGTGCTGGGCTTCCCGATGGCCGTCTGGCTGATGGTCGTCGCCGGTCTCTCGACCAATATGGCGGTCGCGATCGGGCTTGCCGTGTTGCTGGCGCTCGACTGGTATTTCGACTTCTCCGCCGTGATGGCGCTGATGGCGCCGGTCATCCTGATCGGCGGCATGACGCTCGGTTGGTTCACGCCGACCGAAGCCGCGGTCGCCGCCGTGATCTGGTCGCTGTTTCTGGGGCTGGTGCGTTATCGTTCGATGACGCTGCAGACGGTGGCCAAGGCGACGTTCGACACCATCGAAACCACGGCTTCGGTGCTGTTCATCGTCACGGCGGCCTCGATCTTCGCGTGGCTGCTGACGGTCTCGCAGGCGGCGCAGACGCTGACCGATGTGATGCTCGAAATCACCCACAACAAATGGGTGTTCCTGCTGCTCGCCAACATCCTGATCCTGTTCGTCGGCTGCTTCATCGACACCATCGCCGCGATCACCATTCTGGTGCCGATCCTGCTGCCGATCGTTCTGAAACTGGGTATCGATCCCATTCATTTCGGCCTGATCATGACGCTCAACCTGATGATCGGGCTACTGCATCCGCCGCTGGGCATGGTGCTGTTCGTGCTCGCGCGCGTGGCCAAGCTTTCGGTCGAACGCACGACGATGGCGATCCTGCCGTGGCTGGTGCCGCTGTTGCTGGCGCTGGCTGCGATCACCTACATCCCGGAGATCACGCTCTTCCTGCCGAAATATATGGGGCTGGTGAAATGACATCGATAGCTCTCGCCGCAACGCTGTTCGGGCCGGAAGATCTGCGCATGGTCGGGCGGCCGCTCGATCCGCTGGCATCAGGCATGGTGCGCATCCGGTTCGGCGCCGGCGGCATCTGCGGTTCGGACATGCATTACTATCGCCATGCCCGCACCGGGGATTTCGTCGTCACATCGCCACTGGTGCTCGGCCATGAAATCGCGGGTGAGGTGGTCGAGATCGCAGGTCCCGCGCCCGGCCTGAAAGTCGGTGACCGGGTCGCCGTCAATCCGTCGCGCTGGTGCGGCCATTGCAAGCCATGCCGCGAAAGCCGGGAGAACCTGTGCGAGAACATCTTCTTCATGGGTTCGGCCTCGAAGACGCCGCACATGCAGGGCGGTTTTGCCAGCATGTTCGATGCGGTTCCGGCGCAGTGCGTGAAGATTCCGGATCACGTCCCGTATCAGGCGGCGGCTTTGGCCGAACCGCTCGCGGTGTGCCTGCATGCGGTCGCGCGCGCCGGCGATATCAGCGGCAAGCGCGCGGTGTTGTTCGGCGCCGGTCCGATCGGACTGTTGACCATGCTGGCGGCGCGCCGCGCCGGGATAGCGGACGTCACCGTCGTCGATATCGCCGCAGCGCCGCTGGCGTTTGCGACCAGGCTGGGCGCCAATCATGTCGTCGATATCTCCGGCGGCGACGAAGCGCTGAAGGCACAGGCCGCGGCGCAGCCCTTCGATGTGGCATTTGAAGTTTCCGGCACGGCGGCGGGTCTCGCCAGTGCCATCGGTGCCGTCAGGCGCGGCGGCGTTGTGGTTCAGGTCGGCAACCTGCCGGGCGGGCAGATTCCGATTCCGGCCAACGCGGTGATGGCCAAGGAGATCGACCTCCGCGGCTCGTTCCGTTTCGGGTCTGAATTCTTCACCGCGGTCGAACTGATCTCTGACGGCAGCGTCGATGTGATGGCGCTGGTGACGGCGCAACGACCGCTGGCGGACGCGCCAGACGCGGTCCGGCTGGCGCTCGACCGTTCGCAGAGCGTCAAAGTCGTGCTGACGGCGCAATAGAATTCACGTTCGGGAGATTCCGCATGATGCTGCAGGGATGGCGGTGGTACGGGCCCGATGATCCGGTATCGCTCGACGATATCCGCCAGGCCGGCGCCACCGACGTGGTGACGGCGCTGCATCAGGTGCCGATCGGCGAGGCCTGGACGCGAACGGCGGTCGAGGAGCGCAAGAACCTGATCGAGAACAGCCAGCCCGGGCGCTCGCCGCTGACTTGGTCGGTGGTGGAATCGATTCCGGTGCCCGATGACGTCAAGCGGCTCGGGGCCAAGGCGACGCGCTCGATCGAGGCCTGGATCGCCAGCCTCGAAGCGGTCGCCGCGGCCGGCATCAAGGTCATCTGCTATAATTTCATGCCCGTGGTCGACTGGTGCCGCACCGACCTCGAATGGGAATTGCCGAACGGGGCGCGTGCCATGCGCTTCGACCAGGACCGTTTCGCGGCGTTCGACCTGCACATCCTGCAGCGGCCTGAAGCTTCAGCCGAATATTCCGGCGCCGCGCAAGCGCGGGCAAAGCAGGTCTTTGCCGCGATGACGCAGGCCGACATCGATTATCTTGTCACCAACATTGCCAGCGCGTTGCCGGGATCGACCACCGATCCCCTGACCATTCCGGAGTTCCGCGACCGGCTGCGGCAATATCGCGGCATCAACTCCGCCGTACTGCGCCAGCACTTGAGCGAGTTTCTCGCGCGTGTCGCACCGGTGGCGGAAGCGCTCGGGGTGACGCTGACGCTGCATCCGGACGATCCGCCGCGGCCATTGTTCGGCCTGCCGCGCATCGCTTCTTCGGCCGAGGATTATCAGGCGCTGTTCGATGCCGTTCCGTCCAAGGCGAATGGGATTTGCTTCTGTACCGGCTCGCTCGGCGTGCGCGCGGAAAGCGATCTGCCGGCGATGGCAGAACGTTTCGCGTCGCGGATCGGCTTTGCCCATTTGCGGGCCACCAAGCGCGAGGAGGGCGGCCTATCGTTCTTCGAATCCGATCATCTCGACGGCGATGTCGATATGATCGCGGTGCTGAAGGCGCTGCTCGCCGAGAACCGAAAACGGTCGTCTGCTCATCAAATCATTTTCCGGCCCGACCACGGCCATCGCATGCTCGACGATCTCGCCGAGACCAAACGGACCAACCCCGGCTACACCGCGATCGGCCGGCTGCGGGGACTGGCCGAACTGCGCGGGGCTATTCGCGCCATCGAGCACACCGGTTGACGTGTTCTGCTCCGACGACCTAGTGCACCTCATTGAGGTCGTGATCGAATAATTGCTGTCCGGTGACCCCATTGGCTCGAGTGATGACGATGCGAAGTCGTTCGCCGGCGCTGACGACTTCGAACGAGACCTTGGCGTCCTTGGGTCCGTCGCGCCAGCGGCCGGGCTCGTCGGCCCATACCACGCGGTCGCCGTCGATCCTGCATCGATAGGTAAAAACGAAATTGTCGAACGGCCGGGCGTAGGTCAGCACCACGGTGCCGTGGGAAGCGTCGGTGGCCTGAACGAGCTTGGGATCGCGGTCCATGATGGCGGCGATTGCCGTCCGGCAGACAGTGTGAATCTCGAACGCCGGTTCGGCGGACGCTGCGGACAGCCATGCAGGCAGGAACGTGAGGACGAGCAACGAGCGTACGGACGGCATCTCGATTCCCTCCCGGTCGGAGCCTAGCGCCGCTCGCCATCCGGCTTGCCGTGGTTTTCCGCCAGGCCGAACAGCCGATGCGGATCGCGCAGCACGATCCGCTGGCGACCGCCCTCGACGAGGCCCTGTTGTTCCCAAGCGCTGAGAATGCGGCTCACGGTGTGCAAGGTCGTACCGGTCATCTCGGCGACATCCTGACGGCTGATCGGAAAATCGATCTCGACGCCCTGTTCGACCTTGCGGCCGGCCTGCTTGGCCAGCCGCAGCAATGCGTGGGCGACCCGCTGTTCGACCTGTTCGCTGGACATTTCGAGCACCCGGGCCTGGGTATCCTGCAGGCGGTTTCCCACGGTCTGCAGCGCGCCCGCCGCCAATGCGGGAAATTGTCCGATCAACTGCGGCCATGCCTTCGATGGCCATGACAACGCCACGCTGTCGACCACCGCTATCGCGGTCGCCGGATAGGTCTTGAGGCCCATCGCCTGCGCCACGCCGAATAACTCGCCTGCCGAGACGTAACGCACCACGATTTGCTGGCCTTGCGGCGTGGTCTTCTCGACCCTGAGATGGCCATGCAACAGAACGAAAAACGAATGCGCTTCGGCGCCCTGGTCGAACACGCTGCTGTCCTTGGGATAGCGCACCGATCGGGCGTCGCGCAGGATGGTGTCGAGATCGGCGGCGTTCAGCCCGGCCAGGACCGGGACGTTGGCGACGATCGAGCGGTCGAGAGAGGCCATGGGACTTTCCGGATGCAGCCTGTGCGATTGCGACGGTAGAACTACGGACTGTAGCCGATGTCAATGTGGGTCGCCCACGCGGCCCATTATACGCGAAAATCGGCGGTGGGCTTGCGATAGAGCAAATTCCACCTGGTCGTTCGCAATTAGATCACAGGCACGGGGTGGCAATGGCCGGCCCAACCGATCAACAGGAGATCAGGATGCGGAAATATCTGGTGATGGCCGCTTTTGCGGTGGCCATGGCGACGGCCGGTGGCGCGGCCGCGGCCGAAGTCGAAGTCAAAATGCTGAACAGGGGGATCGAAGGGGTGATGGTCTTCGAGCCGGCACTGATCAAGGTCGAGCCGGGCGATACCGTGAAGTTCGTGGCGACGGACAAGGGTCACAATGCCGAGACCATCAAGGGCATGCTGCCGGACGGCGCGGCCACTTTCGCGGGCAAGAACGGCGAGGATATCGTCGTCAAGTTCGACCAGGCAGGAATCTACGGCGTCAAATGTACGCCGCATTACGGTATGGGCATGGTGGCGATGGTTGTGGTCGGGACGCCGGCCAACGAGGAGCAGGCCAGGGCCGTGCCCCAGACCGGCAAGGCCAAGCAGATCTTCGCCGTCTTGTTCGACAGGTTCGCCGCGACAAAAACCGCCGCGAAATGAGTTGAAGGCGCCAAGGAGAGGAAAGCGGCCCGGTGGGCCGCTTTCTTTCGTTCTCAGCCGGCGCTCGCTAGTTCCGAAAGGTGGCCTTCCGCGCTGCCGGAGCAATTGCCGCAGCACATGCTTTCGACTTCGACGGCAGAATAGGGTGCCGTAGCGCGCCCGTCGCGTGTCTCTTTTGAATCATTCCGAGGTTCGAATGGCTGGAACCCCAATTTCACCCGTAGCCGCTCAAAGAGTCGCATCGTCATCTCCTGTTTGCTGAACGTTCGGCAAAATGCACCGGACCTTGACGATCGTCTTTGCGCTTGGACAAAGAGGCCGCGGCTCATGCGGCTAGAGTGGCGTGGAAACGCCGGATACAGGGCCAATATCATGTCAATATCGCGCTTGAAGGCTTACCGGGGCCCAGCCCTGTTTTCAAATGGCTTCCGGCCATTCTTCTTCTTCGGATCGGTCTATGCTGGCGCCATCATGCTGGTATGGCTGCCGGCCTTCTATGGCGAGTTGAAACTTGGCACCTCATTCGCGCCGAGGGACTGGCATGTCCACGAAATGTTGTTTGGCTATATCGCGGCCGTCCTCGCCGGTTTCCTGCTGACGGCGGTGCCGAACTGGACCGGCAGGCTGCCGCTGCAGGGCAGGCCGCTGATGCTGCTATTCTCGACATGGGTTGCGGGACGAGTTGCCGTCAGCAGTTCAGCCTGGATCGGCTGGGGTCCGGCTGCTGCGATCGACAGCCTGTTCCTCATCCTGCTTGCCGCCGCCGCAGCACGCGAGATCATCGCGGGCAAGAAGTGGGGTAATCTCCAGATCGTCGTCATCATCAGCCTGTTCGCGGCCGGCAATATTGCGTTTCATCTGGAGGCGCATGTCTCGGGCCTTGCGGAATACGCTACCCGCGGCGGGATCGCCATGGTGATCGTCCTGATTTCGCTGATCGGCGGGCGGATCATCCCGAGCTTTACCCGGAACTGGCTGGCCAAGCAGCAGCCGGGCCGGATGCCGTCGCCGTTCAGCCGCTTCGATGTCGCGGTCATGATCCTGACCGTGCCCACGCTCGCTCTCTGGATCGCGCGGCCGGTCGATCGGATGACCGGTTCGTTGCTGCTGGCATGTGGTGTCATGCATCTGGTTCGTCTGGTGCGCTGGCGCGGCTATCGGACATTCGCCGATCGGCTGGTGCTGATCCTGCACGTCGCCTATGCGTTCATTCCGGCGGGCTTCTTTCTGGGCGCGCTCAGCGCGTTCGATGTTGTTGCAGCGGGGGCCGGGATTCACGCCTGGACGGGCGGCGCTATCGGCACCATGACGCTCGCGGTCATGAGCCGGGCAACGCTCGGTCACACCGGGCGGCCCCTGGAAGCGTCGCTGGCGACGCACCTCATCTACGCCTCGATCGTGATTGCGGCGCTGGCGCGGGTCTGCGCGGTACTGGAGGTGGATCACGCCGGAGCGTTGCTGGCGATTGCAGGCGTTGCCTGGGCCGCGGCGTTTCTCGGATTTGCCGCGGTCTATTCGTCGGCGTTCTGGTCGTCGCGTCGTTTCTGACCTTCAGCGGATCAGGTTCGCCCCGTCGGTCGCCGTCATCTTGCCTGCCGCTCGCTTAACGGCGGCCGCTGATGAACAGCCAGGCGGCAATCACGAGCAGCAGGACGGCGAAGATATTGCCCGCCGTCTCACGCTTCTGCGGCGCGGTGAGAAATGTCCGCAGTCCGTCAGCCAGCACGACGATCAAACTGTGAACGAGCGTGGCGACGCCAACGTAGACGGAGATCAGGATTGCCGTTTCCTGTGTGGCAGGGGCCGGACCTTCGATGAATTCCGGAACTCTGCCGGAGGCCGCTAGTTCCAGAATTCGATTCATGTCACGGCGAGCGCGTCAGCTGGCGCGGCTCCACGTGTGCTTGCAGGGGGCCGTTGAGAGACCAGCGGTGTGCTCGGACTCGATATGGCTGGCCGGCAGATGCACCACCTCGACACAGTCGGCGTTCAGGCGTTCGTTGTCGACCAGTTGCTCAGCCTGCACCAGCGCCTGCGACGGCCCGTCCGACTGGACATCGACCTGACGCTGCAGACACTTGAAACTGTGGCCGTCGGAATTCAGCAGATCCTTGTAGAAGGAGACACGATAGCTGTTCATCACGCACTCCTGTTTTTCCGCTACGATATTGCGCCGTCTTCACGCGTCCAGGTCGACAAGCCGTTCGCGATCGCGCAGCACGATTTGACGGGCGCTGGAGAACACCAGGATGCCCTGTTCGTTGAGCTGTGACAGGGCCCGCGACACGGTTTCGAGCGTAAGACCGAGGTAGTCTCCGATGTCGCGACGGCACATCGGCAGCGCCATCATGCCGGTCTTGGCGAGCCGGCGATCCATCTCCAAAAGGAAGGTGGCAACCTTCTCCATCGCAGTCTTGCGGCCGAGCAGCAGCATATGGTCCTCGGCGTGACGAAGGTCGCCGGCGGTCATGGTCCAGAGATTGTGGGCGACCCGGACATTGGAGCCGGCGGCGGCTTCCAGGCTGCGGCGCTTGACCAGACGGACGGTGGTATCGGCGATCGCTTCGGCGGTGAGGCGATGCGTCGAGCCGGGGTCGAGGCCGAACACGTCACCGGCCAGATGGAAGGCACCGATCTGGCGCCGGCCGTCGCTCAGAAGCTTGTAGGTGCGAACCGCGCCGCGGATCACTTGGTAAACATACTCGGAAGGCTCGCCTTCTCCGTAGATTTCCTCGTCCTTCTTGTAGGAAAACTCGGTCGCGATCAGCCCCGAGCAGCTTGCGATCACACTGAACTGATCGGCAGACGGCGCGGCCTGGGTGCGGGGGGTGGGCAAAATCTTGGCTGCGGGGGCAGTGATCGTCTGGGTCAGCATGTCGCCATCTCCTGATTGGATGGCTTGGTGTACCTGCGAAATCTGTTCCCCGAAATTTCGGTCGATATCCTAAGGGGAATCCCCTACGGGGTTTTACGGAGGTGATCGGCCTGACGTTTAGGGGTGGCTTGGAACGGAGCTGGGGACGGCGGCGCTATCGATCGCATCCCGGACGCATTCGACCAGATTGTCCTCTAGATAGGGCTTCAAAAGCACCTGCCGGATGCCGGCCGAACTTGCCTTGTCCGAAATATTGACGTCCGGATAACCCGTAATCAGGACGATCGGTGTCGAGACGCCGAGACGGCGGAGACGTTGGGCCAGCTCCAGACCGTCCATTGCCACCATCTTGTAGTCCAGGACGAGGCAATCGGCGGCGTTCCTGCCCGAAGACCTCAGCAACGCGGATCCGTTGCGAAACGTGCGGACATCGAATCCTTCGGTTTCGAGCAGAAATCGCAACGAGGTCAGTACGTCGTGATCGTCGTCAACGACATAAATCATCGATTTCTCGGGCGAGGCTTCGATCCCGGCCTTGCCGGCGGAACTGTTCTGGGCGTCGATCATCAGGGAAAGTTAGCGAGTTTTCGCCGGGACGAATTGACTTGCCTCAATCTTGGACGATTCCGGCCCGGATCGCGAACCGGACCAGCTCCGAGAGGCTGTTGGCCTGCATCTTGGTCATGACGTTGGCCCGATAGACCTCCACCGTGCGGGGGCTGATATCGTACTCCCTGGCGATCGTCTTGTTCGATTGGCCGGTGATCAGCCCCTGCATGACCTGACGCTCCCGCTGGGTAAGGGAGGCTACCCTTGCCGTCATGTCGGCAGTCAGTGCATCGCTCCTCGAGCCGGTTTCGCTCTGGGCGAGCGCGGTCTCGATCATGCCGATGAGGCGGTCGTCTTCGAACGGCTTTTCGAGAAAGTCCAGTGCACCGAGCTTCATGGCCTCGACGGCAAGGGGGACGTCGCCGTGACCGGTCATGACGATGACGGGGAGCTTTCGAGCGCCCGAGTTGAGCTGGCGCAGAAGCTCCATGCCGTCGATGCCCGGCATGCGAACATCCGTCAGCACGCAGCCGGCTTCCAGGCTCGTCAGTTCGTCCAGAAACCTCTGCGCGGAATCAAACAGGCGTACGCTGAAGCCGGCGGCGCCGAGCAGGAAATCCAGCGAGTCGCGCATCGCCGGATCGTCGTCGATGACGTAGACTTTACTGCTCTGCGACATCGTTCACATCCTTGGCAGACGCGGCGGGCAGGGTGAAGCGAAAGGTCGCGCCGCCGGCTTGATTGGTCTCGGCCCACATCCGGCCGCCATGGGCCTCGATGATGGTCCGGCTGATCGAAAGTCCGACCCCCATGCCGGTCTCCTTGGTGGTGAAAAATGGCTGAAACAGGTTCGTTTGGGCATCGTCGCCAAAGCCATGTCCGGTATCGGAAACGGCAATCTCGATCATGTCGTCGTTGGCCCTGGCGTTGGAGGCGATCAGCTCGCGGTGCGTCGAGGCGGCCATCGCTTCCAGCGCGTTGCGAAACAGGTTGACCAGCACCTGCTGAATCTGGACCCGGTCGGCCAACACCAGGTCGAAAGTCGGGTCGAGATTGAAGCGCAGGATCACACCCTGCTCGCGGGCACCCGTCAGCCCGAGCGCGCCCGCTTCTTCGATCAGCTTCGAGAGACTCTCGATGCGCTTCTCGAAGGCTTCCCGCGCGACGAAGTTGCGCAGCCGCCGGATGATATCTCCGGCGCGGATCGCCTGCTCCGCGGCGCGATCCAGCGCCGCCTCGATCTTCGGCGCGTTGACGTCGGTGCTGTCGACGAGCAGGCGGCGTGATCCCTTCATGTAGTTGCTGATGGCCGATAGCGGCTGATTGAGCTCGTGGGCAAGCGCCGAGGCCATCTCACCCATGGCGCTGAGACGCGAGACGTGAACCAGTTCGGATTGCAGTTCCTGCATCCGCGCCACGGTCTGCTGCTGCTCGGTGAGGTCGCGAACGAAGCCGGTGAAGTAGGGCTGCCCCTCCGATCGCATCTCGCCGATGGTGAGGTGCATCGGAAACGTAGTGCCGTCCTTGCGCATGCCGGTCACGATGCGGCCGATGCCGATGATGCGGCGTTCACCGGTCTTCAGGTAGCGGGCGAGGTAGCCGTCATGGCGGCTGCGATCGGGCTCCGGCATCAGCGCGCTGATATTCTTGCCGATCGCCTCCGGCTCGGCATAGCCGAACTGCCGTTCGGCGGCGCTGGAAAAAAATTGCATGATGCCGTGTTCGTCGATGACGATCATCGCATCCGGCACCGTGTCGAGAATCGAGCGAAAGTGGCTCTCGCGCGTCCTGACGGCGTCCTCGAGGCGCTTCTCGCGGTCGATGTCGATCATCACGCCGCTCAACCGGGCATGGTTGCCGTCCGGACCGTCGACGATGGCGCCAAGCGCGCGGACCCAGTGACCGGCATTTGAGTTGCGGTGTACCCGGTACTGGACGTCGAAATTGCACCCGGTCTCGATCGACATCCGCATGGCCTCGGCGGTGTGATCGCGATCCTGCAGATCGAGCAAAGAGAGAAAGATGTCGTAGTCGACCGGCGCATTCGGCTGAAGGCCGAAAAGCTTGCGCGTCGTATTCGACCATTTCAACTCGCGGGTCGAAAATTCGAAATCCCAGGTGCCGACGCCGGATCCTTCGGCGCCGCTTCGTATGTTCTGGTCCAGCGGATCCTGGCTTCGAAACGGTCGATCGGCGTCTATCATGCCAGGCCTTCTTGGCTCTCGATGCACACCAGATATCGCATCCTATCGCGCGGTGTGGAATGGCGGCACGATGAAATTCTTATTAGCCGTTATCTAATTGAAATCAAATAGATTTCGTGCGACCTTTGACCGCGGCCGAAGCCGAAATCCGGCGCTGATCGGATCAATGCGCCGGTTCTTGATCTAGGTCAGGTCCGATCCGGAATCGGCCCCTAAGATGTCGTCTCGCGGGCGAGGTACCCATAGGGCATTGCTGCCAAGATTTTCAAGAAGGCCTGGAGCAGGAAATGGACTACAAAACCGTCATGGTCAGTCTGGCACTGGACCGGCCCAACGATGCCAGCCTTGCGGTGGCCGGGGACATCGCCGAGCGGTTCGGCGCACGGGTCGTGGGCGTTGCCGCATCCGATATTCGGGCGCCACTCTATTTCGCCGAAGGCGACTTTGCGCAAAGGCTGCTCGATGAGGAGACCGCCGCGATCAAAAGGCGGTTGTCCGAACTCGAGGCGGAGTTTACCGGCGCAGTCCAGAAGCGCGCAAAATCGGTGGAATGGCGTTCGACCCGGGGATTGCCGGGGCCCTACATGTTGCAGCAGGCGCGGGCCGCTGACCTGCTCGTGGTCGGTGCGCGCGCGGAGACGATGGTGGATCCCGGCGTCGCAGTCGATCCGGGCGATCTGCTGATGCAGGCCGGCCGTCCGCTCATTGTCGTGCCGCCCAGCGTACAATGGCTCGATTTGCGAAGCGTGCTGGTCGCCTGGAAGGATGTCAGGGAAGCGCGCCGGGCGGTACTCGATGCGCTGCCGATTCTGGCCGCGGCCAAGGAAGTCGTGATCGCGGAAATTCCTGAGCGGGATTCTCGCGCCGAGGCGTTATCGCATGTCACTGACGTGGCGGCGTGGTTGCGCGGCCATGGTATCGTGGCGAGCACCGTCGTTCCGGAAACCACGACCGGCGTGACCGAGCAGCTGGAGAAGATCGCCGCCGACATCGGCGCCGGGGCGGTCGTTGCCGGTGCCTACGGTCACTCGCGCCTGCGCGAATGGATACTCAGCGGCGTTACGCGACACCTTGCAACCGAATCACGCCGCTGCGCGTTCCTGTCCCGCTGAGGCAACCGATCATGACGAGGCTGCGCCGTGCATAAATTCCTCGAAGCCACCGCCGGTCAGCACATGACGTCCAGCGTCAAGACGGTAACGCGCGATACCACCATGCGCGAGCTGCAACGGATGTTCGACGAGGATGACTTCAACTGTTACCCGGTCCGCGAAGGCGACGATACCATCGGCCTGGTGAGCAAATTCGACTTCCTGAATTGCTTTGCCTTCAACCCCGGCCGCATGGTCCCGGCCTATGACGATCTATTGTCCCGGACGGTGGCCGATGTCATGACGCCGGAATTCATCTATGTCGATCCGGCGACGAAGCTGACGCGGGTATTGCAGCTGATGGTGGATCATCGGATCAGAAGCATCCCGGTGCTGGACGGCGAACAGCGGCTGGCGGGGATGATCGCGCGCGAGGACGTCATGCGGGCGCTGACGAACAGTGCGCGGGCAGCTTCCGGCAGCGATCAACGGCTATAATTCACCTAGGATTTTCCGGATCGGTTTCGGAACGCCTCGGCGTCACCGAACTCGGCAAAGGCATCGTAACCCTCATGCGCGGCGATGACGCGGCGGGCATGCTTGATCGGGCACCAATATTGCTCGGTCCGGCCGGCGATCTCTCTGGCGTAGCTGAGCAGGCCGTTGCCGTAGGAACAATAAGCGCAATTTATCTTCTCGAGCAGGTTTAGATAGGCGAGGTGGTAGCGATCGAAGATCAGATGGTCGCTGCGTCTGACCTTTTCGATGCCGTACGCCGGGAAGCAAACCGCCTGATAGACGCTGATGAAGATATCCAGCAGCACGAGCGGTATGATCATGGAATAGATGACCGGCGCCGTCACCACATGTACCACTTCGGCGTTGAAGACGTAACGCGCGAGGTTGACCCGTAAGGCCTTGTGCGCCCGCAGAATCTCCTGTTCGAAGCGTACCCGGCCGCTTTGCAGCGTGTAATTCAGGTTGGCCCGCCGGATGGCAAGCTCCGCCTCAAGCTCGCCCTGCAATGCCTTTATTTGCTCGACGAGCTGGTCGATGCTTGATGCCATTTCGTCGTCCCGTTGGAGCAAGGTGCGAGGCCGTTGCGCTGCCAGCGGGTCGTCTTAGCCGGTTCAGCCGGCCTTGGCCATCTCGGTGTCTTCCGGCGACTCCAGGTACATCCCGGACATGGTGTCGACCCAGCATAGGTGGTCGTGAACCTTCCTGACGCCGGCGACATTCTCCGCCGCGACGACGGCGGCCTGCCGCGAACGCTCCTCGGTGATCACGCCGCTGAGATGGACGATGCCGTCGCGGACGATGACATTGAGCCCGAACGGTGACCAGTCGTTCTTGTCGACCGCCGCCATGATCCGGTTGCGGATGTGGTCGTCGTCGGCGGTGGGGTCGGGGATGTCGCGGGCGAGGCCCGCTACCGCCTGCAGCAGGTTGGCGCGCGACACGATTCCGACCAGCTTGGTGCCGTTCATGACCGGCAGGCGCTTGACGCCGTTGGTTTCCATCGAGGTGACGATTTCGTCGAGTGGCGTGTCTTCCGTGATCGTGATCGGATCCCGGGTCATGACCTCGGAGATCTTCTTGCCGTGTTCATGCACGTATTCGGTCGCCGCTTCACCGGCGCCGAGCAGGAATTTGAGCCAGCGACCGCGCTTCTTCTGCGTGCCGATCTCGCTGCGGCGGATGAAGTCGCCCTCCGAGACGATGCCGACCAGTTTGCCGGCCGTATCGACGACTGGAAGTCCGCTGACGTGCCGCTCGAGCATCAGCTTTGCGGCCGCCAGGATGGTGTCATCCGGCGTGACGGTAATAACCGATCGGGTCATGATCTGATGGGCGCGCATGTGACGATCTCCTGTTTCACGGAAATGGCAAGGTGCCGCCGATGGAAGCGGCTGAGCTGATCAAACGATGCTAGGCTGCCTGGGCGTCGACCGTTTGACGAGGATCAAACTCCGGCCACGTCACCGCGATAAGGTGCGCACGCTTGTGTGAATACAGGGGAAGAGATGTTCGCCATGGTCCTTACGGCGCCCGGCGCGGCGCTCCGGCTCGAGCCGCGGGAGGATCCGGTACCCGGGCCTGGCGAGGTGCGCGTCAAGGTCGGTGCCTGCGGCGTGTGCAGGACAGATCTGCATGTCGTCGACGGCGAATTGCCCGGGATCGCCTACCCCATCATTCCTGGCCACGAGGTGGTCGGCCGGGTCGATGCGCTCGGCCCCGGTGTCACCAGCCTCGACGTTGGCGAACGCGTCGGCGTGCCTTGGCTTGGCTACACCTGCGGCGAATGTTCCTATTGCCGGTGCGGCCGGGAAAATCTGTGCGACCGGCCACGCTTTACCGGTTACACCCGTGACGGAGGCTTTGCCACGCATCTGGTCGCGGACGCCCGCTATTGCTTTCCGCTCGGCGAGGACGGCTCCGACGTCGCCGTCGCGCCGCTGTTGTGCGCCGGGCTGATCGGCTGGCGCTCGCTGGTGATGGCGGGAGACAGCAAGCATCTCGGCATCTTCGGCTTCGGCGCCGCCGGACACATCATTGCGCAAGTGGCCCGCTGGCAGGGCCGCTCGGTCTATGCCTTCACGCGCGCAGGCGACGTCGACGCGCAGCGCCTGGCGAAATCGCTCGGCGCCGATTGGGCGGGAGGATCGGAGGACGCCCCGCCGGTGGCGCTTGATGCCGCCATCATTTATGCGCCGGTCGGCGAACTGGTGCCGCTGGCGTTGCGCGCCGTGCGCAAAGGGGGGCGCGTGGTCTGCGCCGGCATTCACATGTCGGATATTCCGTCCTTTCCCTATGATATCCTGTGGGGGGAGCGGCAATTGCTGTCGGTTGCCAATTTGACGCGCAATGACGGCATCGAATTCCTGAAGGTCGCCGCGCGGGCGGGCATCACCACGCATACCACGGCGTTCCCGTTGCGGGAGGCGAACGAGGTCTTGTCAAAGCTGCGGGCCGGGCAGATCACCGGCGCTGCGGTACTGCAGCCATGACGCCGCAATCGTCAACCGATGCAGCTGGCGTCGCAGAGGCCGATATCCAGGGGCGCGTGCTGGATTTCCTCGATCGTTCCCGCTTTGGCGCGGCGAACGGCGGTAAGCGCATCGATACCCATTGTTCGGTGGTGTTTCTCGGTGGCGACCGTGCGTTGAAGATCAAGCGCGCCGTGAAGCTGCCCTTTCTGGATTACTCTACGCTGGAAAAACGCCGGCTTGCTTGCGAGGAAGAGCTGAAAGTCAATGCCGGCAACGCGCCGGAAATCTACCGCCGTGTGGTTGCGATCACGCAGAATGGCGATGGCCGTCTTGAAATCGATGGCGCCGGAACCGCCGTCGAGTGGGCGGTCGAAATGGTCCGCTTCGACGAGGCGCAGACTCTCGATCATATTGCCGCGGCAAGCGTCATCGACCAGTCGCTGGCGCTGGCGATGGCGGATACGATCCTGCAATCGCACGACAAAGCGCCGCGCGCCGACGGCAAAACCTGGCCCGATTCGATTCCTGGTATCATCGACCGCAACACCGATAGATTTCACGCGGTGCGTGGTCTCGACGTGGCCGCCATCGACCGGCTCGACGCCGCCAGTCACGATCACGTCACACGTCTGCAATCCCTGCTCAGCCGTCGCGTCGAACAGGGCTTCGCGCGGCGCTGCCATGGCGATCTCCATCTCGCCAACATCGCGCTGGTGAACGGCAGGCCGCTGTTGTTCGACGCCATCGAATTCGATCCGATCATCGCGACCACGGATATCCTCTATGATCTCGCCTTCACGCTGATGGATTTGGTTCACTTCGGTCAGGCAGAGGCCGCCAACGCACTGTTCAACCGCTATCTGGCGGGGGCGTCGGAGCAGCACCTCGACGGCCTCGGCGTGTTACCGCTGTTCATGTCGATGCGGGCGGCGATCCGTGCCCATGTATTGTTCACCAAGAGTGAGCAGGCCGCAGGCGGCGAGGCCGAGTGGAACGAGGCGAAGCGCTATTTCGACCTGGCCGGACGTCTTATCAGCCCGGGACCGCCGCTTCTCGTCGCCGTCGGCGGTTTGTCAGGAACCGGAAAATCGGTCCTCGCGCGTGGGCTTGCGGGCATCATCGAACCGCTGCCCGGTGCGGTCATCATCCGCTCGGACGTCGTTCGCAAGCGCCTGTTCGGCGTCAGCGAGACCACGCCGCTGCCGGAAGCCGCCTACCAGGCCGATACCACGGCGCGTGTCTATGAGATGCTTTCCGCGACAGCGCAGCGTGTTCTCTCCCAGGGGTGCTCGGTCGTGCTCGATGCCGCATTCCTGCGGGAAACGGAGCGAGCCGTGCTCGCCGATCTGGCCCGCCAACACGACGCGCGCTTCGTCGGACTGTTCCTGACCGCCGATCTCGCGACCCGAGTCGCGCGCATCGAACAACGCAAGCACGATGCGTCCGATGCAACGCGCGACGTTGCCGTGAAGCAGCAGAGCTTTGCGATCGGCGCCATGGACTGGCACATTGTCGACGCCGGGGGAGCGCCCGGCGATACGCTACGCCGGGCGCGCGGCTTCACGGCCGGTTCCGCGCCGGTCGATGTCAGATGAGGCGGACCGGACGCGCGCCGGTGTCCAGCCGAGGCAAGTTGTCCGCTGCGGCGGGCCCCGATTGCGCGACTGCTTTCCAGGGAATAGCGCTGGAGTGCGTTGCCGGCATCAGGGCGTATCACCGCCGAGCGTGCGCCGGCGATGTCGAAGCCGTGCATCAGGTCCGTATCGCCATCACGCGGCTGCGGGCTGCGGTATTGTTCTTCGAGCCGATCGCGGTCGATACAGAATGGCCCAGCCTTAAAAAGGAAATCATCTGGCTCAACGATGCGCTTGGCGCCGTGCGTGATGATGACGTCATGGCAGCGCATGTGCGGCGTAAGCCGTATCGGGCCTGGTCCCGGGGCGTGATCGGCGAACATATCGCTGAACGCCGAAGGCGGGATCACCGCCGACTGGCGAGCTGTTTGCGCGCGGTGCGATTTCAGAACCTGATCGCGGCGCTGTCGGGCTGGGTCAGGCACGGGAGGTGGCTCGCGCGCTGGGAGCGGGCCGTGCGCTACGTGCCGCCCGAACCGATGCACATCTACGGCGAACGTGAACTCAACCGCTGGTGCAAGCGCCTGATCCGGAAGGGCCGGCATCTCGAGACGCTGGGCGCTTCCCGCCGGCACCGGTTGCGGATCAGGGCCAAACGTCTGCGCTACATGCTGGAAGCCCTGACGGGTATCGTTACCATCTGCGGCCATGAGAAATATCGCCGGCTGTACCGATCGGCAAGACGGCTGCAAAGCGCATTAGGCGATTTGCGAGATCTGGATCGATTTGCCGACCTCGCCGCGCAGGCATCGGTGGCCGATGACAGCGAACAGGGCAAGAGCCGGCCGCCGGGTTATCGCCGGAATAAGGAGAAGCTGCTGCGCGCGGCAATCGAGGCCTATCACAGCTTTAAACAGGCCGAAGCGGGCTGACGGACGCTGTATTGCGCCGAACGTCGGGCGTTGCCGGACTTGATGTGCATCAACTCCGGCCGCGAATTGCCCGGATATTGTCTCGGCCACGGTGCGGGAGGCGTGTTGCGCGTTTCCACGGATGCTTGGGAGAACGGCGATGTTCAGGAACATTCTGGTCCATATTCCGTCGGAGCGGCTGATCAGGCCGGTGATCGACGTGGCTATCGCGCTGGCAATGGCACGGCGATCGCATCTCGACGCCATCGCCATCGGCTATGAATCGATGAGCGCCGTCGGCATGGTGGTGGAGGGCGGCAGCGCCGCTGTAGCCGCCGTGATGGGGGTCGAACAGGAGCGGGCGCTGGAGCGTGCCAATGCCGCGATTGCGGTATTCGAGGTCGAAGCCAAGCTCGCCAAGATCGCTTACGGCACCCGGGCGATTGCAGCGATCCCTGCCGACGCCGAACAGACCATCGACGCGCTGTCGCGGCTTTACGATCTGACGATTGTACTGCAGCCCGAATTCGCGACTGCCAGCCACGACAACATCATCCCGCAGGGGATTCTGTTCAATTCCGGGGGGCCCATGCTGATGGTCCCCTACATCCACAAGGGACCGCTCGATGCCAATCATATCGGGATTGCCTGGGACGGCAGCCGCGCGGCGGCTCGCGCCCTGCACGACGCGATGCCGTTTTTGATGGGCGCCAAGGCGGTCACCGTGATTGCCGTCAACGAAACCGCGACAGAAGCATCCTCGGACCAGCTCGTCGGCCATCTCGCCCGGCGCGGCATTGCAGCGCGGGTCCAGCGCCTGACCGCCGACCGAGGCAATATCCAGAGCACCATTCTGTCGATCGCGGCCGAGAGCAATATCGGCCTTCTGGCGATGGGCGGGTACGGCCATTCGCGGCTGAAGGAGCGCATTCTCGGTGGCGTTACCCGCGGCATGTTCGAGGCGATGACGGTCCCGGTGCTGATGTCGCACTGACCGTCCCGCCGGCGCCGCAGAGACTTGCAGCCCTGAAAACCTTGCTTCAAGAAAGAGAAAATCATGACCGTCCACAATCACGCCGTCGTCTGGGTCGATCACCGCGTCGCCAAGATATTCTATCTGGGACTGGAGGCGGTCGACCAGCAGACCGTCCATGCCGATCTGGAAAACGCCCACCTGCACCACAAGGCCAATACGATCGGCTCCGGCAAGACCCACGATGACCCGCAGTTCTTTCCGGCGATCGACAAGGCGCTAGAACATTGCGAATCGGTGCTGCTGGTTGGCCCTGGAAACGAGAAGACGTTGCTGCTGAAACATCTCGAGGAAGGGCGCTCCGCCAAGGGACACACCTTTCACGCCGAGCCGTGCGATCATCCCACCGACAAGGAAATCATCGCGTTGGGGCGCCGTTACTTTCATCTCGGCGAGCCCGCGCGCTGAGGTGTGAGGTCTTTCAGGCGCCGCGCGGCATTGCAAACTTCTTGACGCCCTCCGCGACCAGGAGATAGGCCGCCGTCACGGCGGCCATGGCTGCCAGCAGCGGCCACGGCAACGGCACAAAGCCGAACAGTCCCTGCAACGGACCAAGGACCACGAGGAAGGCCGTCGCCAGCGCCCCGAGCGAGGTGACGACCAGCGCGATATGCGGGCGGGTGGCTTGCCACGGTGCCCGCCGGGTTCGGATCAGGAAGATCACCAGGATCTGTGTCGCGATCGATTCCAGGAACCATCCGGTCTGGAATTGCGCGGCGTCGGCGCCAAATCCTTTCAGGAGGATCAGGAATGTCGCCGCGTCGAACACCGACGAGACCACGCCCATCACGATCGTGAAACGCAGAATAGCCGACATGTCCCAGGCGTGCGGACGCGCGGTCTCTTCGGCGTCCACGGAATCGAAGGGAATGCCGACCTCCGAGAAGTCGTAGATCAGGTTGTTCAGCAGGATCTGCAACGGCAGCAGCGGCAGGAACGGAAGCACCAGCGAGGCCAGCGCCATCGACAGCATGTTGCCGAAGTTGGAGCTGGTACCCATGCGGACATATTTCAGGATATTGGCGAAGGTCCGCCGGCCCTCGCGCACGCCCTCGGCGAGCACGTTCAGGTCGGAGGCCAGGAGGATCATGTCCGCCGCGGCGCGAGCGACGTCGGTTGCGCCGTCGACGGACAGGCCGACATGAGCGGCGTGGATTGCGGGTGCGTCATTGATGCCGTCGCCGAGAAATCCGGTAACATGGCCGCGAGCGCGGAGCGCGTCGATGATGCGCTTCTTCTGGTCGGGGTCGACGCGCGCGAACACGTCGGTGCGTTCGACCCTGGCGGCGAGTCCGACATCGGTGAGTTCGGCGATCTCGGCGCCGGTCAGGACGCTGTCGCAGGCCAGTCCCACGCTGCCCGCGACGTGCCGCACGACAGCCGCCTGATCGCCGGAAATGATCTTGAGCCGGATTCCGAGCGCAGCCAGATCCGCGACCGCTCTGGCAGCGTCGGGTTTGGGCGGATCGGCAAAGACGCAAAAGCCGACAAAGGTCAGGTTCGCCTCATCGTCGAGCGTCAAGTCCGCTGCGCCGGCGGCGACGGATTTGACCGCGACGCCGAGCAGGCGAAATCCTTGCGCATTCAGCCGCTGCTGTTCGGCATCGATGCGGTCCCGCAATGACTGATCGAGCGGATGGGCAAGGCCTTCGATCTCCACCGCTACCGCACGCGACAGGATTGCCTCGGGAGCCCCCTTGGTCACGAGCAGCACTTCGCTCTTGCATTCGGCCATGACCGAAACACATCGGCGGCTGAAATCGAACGGGAGTTCGCCCCGGCGCACCCATTCGGTGTCGTCAACGCGGCCCGCCAAAATTGCGTCATCGAGCGCGCTGCGCATGCCAGATTGGAAGCCGCTGTTGATACGTGCCAGCTCGAGCACGCGACCGCTTTTTTGGCCCTGCCAGTCGATGCTATCGGCGAGACTGATCTTCGCCTGCGTCAAGGTGCCGGTCTTGTCGACGCAGAGCACGTCCATGGCGCCGAGATCATGGATCGCGGACAGCCGCTTGACGATCACCTTCCGCGAGGCCATGCGCTTGGCCCCGCGCGCCAGCGTGACCGTCATCACCATCGGCAACAGTTCCGGCGTCAGACCGACCGCGAGCGCCACGGCAAAAAGGATCGACTGCATCGCCGGCCGATCCGAGGCGAGATGGGCGAGCAGCACGAACAGGGTAAGAAAGATCGTCAGCCGCAGGATCAGGAGCCCGAGACGATGGACGCCCTGCTCCAGCGCTGTCGGCGGCACATTGGCGGCAAGCGCCGATGCAATGGCCCCGAAGCGGGTTTGGTGGCCGGTCGCGACCAGCAACATGGTCGCCTTGCCTGCGACAACGGAGGTGCCTGCAAACAGCGCGTTATACGCATCGGCGATTTCGGTCGCAGTACACGGCGCGTTTCGCTTGCGCGCCGGGAACGGCTCGCCCGTCAAAATGGATTCATCCAGTTGAAGATCGTCCGACTCCAGCACGATGCCATCAGCGGGAACCAGATCGCCGGTGCGCAGCAGGACGATATCGCCGGGAACGAGGCTGCTGACCGGCTGCTCCACCGGCTTGCGATCGCGCAGAACGTCGGCGTGGACCGCTACCGAGTGCCTTAGCGCCTCGGCTTCCTGTTCGGCGCGATATTCCTGCACGATATCCAGCGTCATTGACAGCGCGAGCACGGCCACAATGATGAAGAAACTGCCGAAATCGCCGCTGATGCCAGATATCGCCGCCGCCGCGATCAATAGCGCGACGAGCGGATTGAGCACGCGTTTGGCGAGCTTGGGCAGAAATGCCTCGCCATGGCTGGCTTCGAACAGGTTGCGGCCGTGGGTCAGCAGGCGTCTTTCGGCTTCTTGCTGCGTCAGCCCGGTCAGCCGGGATTCCAGTCGGGTCAGGAGCCGGTCCGGCGACTCGCACCAAAAGGCGCCTCCGGTTTTCTTCGCCTCATGTGAACCCTGCATAGTTCGGTCTCCGGGAGTGGACAGCGTCGGTATTTGCCGCGGAACGCCACCGGCGCCGTTGATGTGCCTCAAGCCGCAGAACGGCTCCCGTGGGGAGCGGATCGGCCGCTCGGGTCGGCCGGTCTGTTTGATACACCTCAATGTCCCGCCGGGGGCTAACCGATACCCTTGCCTGAAACTTGGAAATCAGAGCTGGAAATCGGAGATTGTCATGACAGAACTATCTGAACAGGTTGCTTCCGGTTACTCACAACCGGCCGTGCTGGTGGAAGCGGAAGCCTCCAAATTGAACCAGAACGCTCTGGAATTCATGATGGGCGCGCAAAAATTGATGTTCGACGAATGCGTGTTCTTCAGCGAGGAGATGCTGGAGCGAACGCGAAGCGAAATGCACCTCCTCACCGAGTTTTTCGCAAAGATGGCGGGGGCGCATTCCGTCAAGGACGTCAAGACGATGTGCCAGGAATGCGGCCAGCACCAGCTCGATTTTCTCCATCGCGATTCCGAACGGATCTTCAAGCACGGCGAACGGATGATCGCGACGACCTCCCGCTTGATCAGTGGCCACGTGGGCTGATCGGCCCGGGCTTCGGTCAGGCGACCACAAGAGTGAAGAAAAACATGCCATCGAAATCGTCCCTGCCGGCAGCGGATGTTACTGTCGTGCCCTTTCGCGCGCCTGTTCGAGGCCAGGCCGCCGGTCCCGCGCCGGTCACGCAACCGGTCGCGCCGGAGCCCGACACCGAGACGTATCAAGCTGACCGCGCGTTTCACGCGATGCTGGCGCATTTGAGCGGCGGTATTTCGCCGGTAGCGCTGCTGCTCGCCTATACCGACTGGCTGTCGCATCTGGCGTCCTCGCCGCAGCGGCAGATCGAGATTTCGCAAGGCGCGCTGGTCGAGGCGAAGCGGCTGGCTGAGGCCGGGAAGCATGTCTTCACGCCCGGGCTGGAACCCTGGTCCCTGATCAAGCCGCAGCCGCAGGACCGGCGCTTCGCCCGGCCGGAGTGGGAAGCGCCGCCGTTCAATCTGATGGCACAGGCGTTTCTGGTCGGCGAGCAATGGTGGCACAACGCCACTACGGGCGTGCGCGGGGTTTCGAAGCAAAACGAGGCGATTGTCGAGTTTTCGGTGCGGCAGATGCTGGACATGCTGTCGCCTTCGAACTTTGCCGCGACCAATCCGGAAGTGCTGCAAAAGACGCTGCAGACGGGCGGCCAGAATTTCATCGCGGGCTGGCAAAATTTTTGCAACGATTGGATGCGGTTGCTGTCGGCGGGCAAGGAGCCGGTCAAGTCCGGCGATTTCGTCGTCGGCGAGACCGTGGCGGCATCGCGCGGCAAAGTCGTGTTCCGCAACGATCTGATCGAACTGATCCAGTATTATCCGACCACCGACGCGGTTCGTCCCGAGCCGGTCCTGATCGTGCCGGCCTGGATCATGAAATACTATATCCTCGATCTGTCGGCGCAGAACTCGCTCGTGAAATATCTCACAGGCCAGGGCTTTACCGTTTTCATGATCTCGTGGCGCAATCCGGGTGCAGCCGACCGTAACGTCGCCTTCGACGATTACCGCACGCTCGGCGTCGAAGCCGCGCTCGATACGATCGGCAATATCGTGCCCGGCTGTCAGGTTCATGCGCTCGGCTATTGCCTCGGCGGTACCCTGTTGTCGATTTCAGCCGCCGCCATGGCGCGCGACGGCGACACGCGCCTGAAGTCGGTGACGTTGCTGGCCGCGCAGACGGATTTCACCGAGGCCGGCGAACTGACGTTGTTCATCAATGAAAGCCAGGTCGCCTTCCTCGAAGACATGATGTGGGAGCACGGCGTCCTCGATACCACGCAGATGGCGGGTGCCTTCCAGTTGCTGCGCTCCAACGATCTGATCTGGTCGCGGATGACCCGCGACTATCTGCTGGGAGAACGGGCGCCGCCGAACGATCTGATGGCGTGGAACGCCGATGCCACCCGTCTGCCGTACCGGATGCATTCGGAATATCTGCGCAAGTTGTTTCTCAACAACGACCTCGCCGAGGGCCGTTACCTCGTCGCGGGCCGGCCGATCTCGCTGTCGGATATTCACATGCCGATGTTCGTGGTCGGCACCCTTCGCGACCATGTCGCGCCGTGGAAGTCGGTCTACAAGATCAACTATCAGGCCGACGCCGACGTGACCTTCCTGCTCGCCAGCGGCGGTCACAATGCCGGGATCGTGGCGCCCCCCGGCGAGCCGGGCCACAGCTATCGAGTCAGAACCAAGGCAGCACACGACACCTATAACGGGCCGGACGATTGGCTGAAGACCGCACCGCTGGTCGAAGGATCGTGGTGGCAGGCTTGGGCGAAATGGCTGACTGCGCGATCCGGTGAACCGTCCGAGCCGCCGCGGATGGGGGTAATGGTCGCAGGCGATCAAGATCTACCCGATGCGCCAGGGGACTACGTTCGTCAGTGATTTTGCGTCAGCGATCTTGCCGTCTCCGGCAAGATCTTAGGCAGGATCTTGGCTTCTCAGAGATCGCTGATCTATTGACGGACGGTGCAGGTTGAGATGCCGAGCACGGTGTAGATCGGGCAGGTCTTGAAGAAGGCGGTCGCCAGCGGCACGAAACCGATCAGGCCGGCCCAGTGCCAGCCCTGAATTGAAAGCCCGTTCTGAAGCGCATAGGCAATCAATGCTAGTCCCACCACGATTCGCACATACTGATCGATTGTTCCGACATTGACCGGCATGGCACTCTCCCTCGGATGTGGATGAACCTTGCACAAATATCGCATGCGACAACGAAGCGGACCTTGATCTGTCTCAAAAATGAGCTGGTTGGAGAAGATAGGAATGATGCGGCCAGATTCGTCATCTGGCCGAGATCGTGCCGGGCTACATGATGGCATACGATACGATCCGGTGAGACGGGCGGCGGTCCTCGACTAAATCCGTGCTCCAACAACAAGATCGAACGGGAAGGCGATCCGAGGGGCGGGCATCCCGTTCCATGGAGCCGTTGCGTGCAGTCGCGTCCGGGTTCACAAATGGCCGCAGTGGCCGGATAATATAGACCGATGTCGACTTATCGCCTGAAATGCCTGCTTTCGCCTCGCTCGGTCGCGCTCGTCGGGGCCAGTCCCCGCCAAGGCTCCGTCGGCCGTGCCATCCTCGGCAATATCCGTAAAGCCGAGTTCAAGGGCGAATTCGGCCTGGTGAATCCGCGCTATCCCGAGATCGATGGTATCGCCGCGGTCGATAGCCTCGGCCAACTGGCCTTTGTTCCGGAACTGGTCGTCATCACCGCGCCGGCAAAATCGATCCCCGGCCTGATCGACGAGGCCGGCCGTTGCGGTGCAGCTGGCGCGATCATTGTCAGCTCCGGGCTCGGCCATGGTCCGGGTTCGCTTTCGGACAATGCCGAACGCGCGGCGCAGAAATACGGAATGCGGCTGATCGGCCCGAATTGCCTGGGTATCATCATGCCCTGCGTCAATCTCAATGCGAGCTTTTCGGCGCATACGCCCGGCAAGGGAAATCTGGCGCTGATCTCGCAGTCGGGCGCCATTGCCACCGGCATGGTGGACTGGGCGGCTCAGCGCGCGGTCGGCTTTTCCGGAATCGTGTCGATCGGCGATCAACTCGACGTCGATCTCGCCGACCTGCTCGACTACTTCGCGCTGGATGAAAAGACGCAGGCGATCCTCCTCTATATCGAAGCGATCAAGGACGCCCACAAATTCATGTCGGCCGCGCGCGCCGCCGCCAGGATCAAGCCGGTGGTCGTCGTCAAATCCGGCCGCATGGCGCAAGGCGCCAGGGCCGCCGCGACGCATACCGGTGCGTTGGCCGGATCGGATGCGGTCTACGACGCCGCATTCCAGCGCGCCGGCATCTTGCGGGTGGCGGATCTGCGCGAATTGTTCGACTGCGCCGAGACGCTGGGACGGGTCAAATCGCCGCCGGGCAAGCGGCTCGCGATCCTCACCAACGGTGGCGGCATCGGCGTGCTGGCGATCGACCGGCTGGTTGAGCTGGGTGGAATTCCCGCCGCCATTTCGGACCCGGCCAGAACCCGGCTGGATGCGGTACTGCCGCCGACATGGTCGCATGCAAACCCGGTCGATATCGTCGGCGACGCCGACGCCGCGCGTTATGCGGCGGCGCTGGAGGCGCTGCTGGCCGATCCCGGCAATGATGCGATCCTGGTGATGAACGTCCAGACCGCGATCGCGCGCGCCGACGTGATCGCCGATACCGTGACCGATGTGGTGCAGAAGTATCGCGCGGAACATCGCATGTCTCCCAAACCGGTGCTGGCGGCCTGGGTCGGCGCGGATCAAGCGATTGGCGATCGCCTGAGCGGCGCCGGAATTCCAAATTATCCCACCGAAGACGACGCGGTGCGCGGTTTCATGCATCTGGTGCGGCACCGCGAACTGGTGCAGGCGCTGGCGCAGGTCCCGCCCGCCATGCCCAGCGAATTCGAACCGGATACCGAGGTCGCCCGGAACATTGTCGCCGCGGCGCTGGCCGACGGCCGGCAGTGGCTCGATCCGGTCGAGATCAAGCAGTTACTTGCCGCGTATGAGATCCCGATGGTGGCGACTTTCGCGGCCGCCGATGCCGAACAGGCCGTTGCCCACGCCTCGGAGATCCTGGCGCATGGCGACACCGTCGTGCTCAAGATCATGTCGCGCGACATCGTTCACAAATCCGACGTCGGTGGCGTCGTGCTCAATCTGACCAGCGCCGATGCGGTGCGCGCGGCGACTGCCGATATTCTCGCCCGGGCCAGGGCGCTGCGCCCGGAAGCGCGAATTGCCGGGGTCATCGTGCAGGCGATGGTGGTGCGGCCGAAGGCGCGCGAACTGATCCTCGGTCTCGCCGACGATCCGACCTTCGGTACTGTCGTCGTGTTCGGCCGCGGCGGCACCGCGGTCGAAATCATCAACGACAAGGCATTGGCGCTGCCGCCGCTCGACTTGCAACTGGCGAACAGCCTGATCGAGCGTACCCGCGTTTCACGCCTGTTGCGCGCCTATCGCGACGTGCCTGCGGTGAAGCAGGACGCCGTCGCACTGGTTCTGGTCAAGCTGGCGCAGATGGCGGCGGATATTCCCGAAATCCGCGAACTCGACATCTATCCGCTGCTGGCTGACGAGAGCGGCGTGCTGGCGGTCGATGCGCGCATCGCGGTCGGGCGTACGAAGCGGAAATTCAGCGGATCGGGCCCGGCGAATTTCGCGGTGCGGCCCTATCCCTCGCAATGGCAGCGTCACATCGAAATCAAGGACGGCTGGCGGGTGTTCGTCCGCCCGATCCGGCCTGAGGATGAGCCGCTGATCCACGAGATGCTGCGGCATGTCACCCTGCAGGACCTGCGGCTGCGGTTTTTCGCGCCGATGAAGCACTTCTCCCACGAATTCATCGCGCGCTTGACCCAGCTCGATTACGCCCGCGCCATGGCCTTTGTCGCGTTCGACGAGGCCACCAACGAATTGGTCGGCGTGGTCCGGATTCATTCGGACTCGATCTATGAGAGCGGCGAATATGCGATCCTGCTGCGATCCGAGCTCAAGGGCAGGGGGCTTGGCTGGGCCCTGATGCAGATGATCATCGAATATGCGCGGTCGGAGGGGCTGAAGACCATCTCGGGCGACGTCCTGACCGACAACACCGTCATGCTCGGTATGTGCAGGAGCCTCGGGTTCGAGGTAAAGCCGGATCCGGTCGAACACGATATCTGCGACGTCAGGCTAACGCTCTGAAGCAGTATGGGTTGGAGTTGATTCGGTCCGCCGCCGGCGCCAGCACGGCAGATCCGGATACCGTGGAAGGGGCTCAAACCCAAAATCGCGAAAACAACCCCATGCAAAGTAGAATGGCACGCGAAAAAGGCGCGACGTCGCGACCCAGCCTGATCTCATCGTGCTCTGGGCCAGATCGCCGCGTTCTCAGTCATCCAGCGCGCGCCGCAACCGGCGGATAATGACGCCGCGCGCGCGATCGTCGGCGGCGGCCTCGATCCGATCGTTGATGTCGAGGATGAGTCTGGACATGTCGTTGTGCCAGTCGAGCCTGACCACGGCCTCGGGCGTCAGCCGCCGGCGATGGGCCCCATCCAGCGGCGTCGGCACGGTGGCCGACAAATCGTAGATGTCATCCAGCAGTGGCTGAAAAACGCGGGCCGCGGGGATGATCCGCTCTGATACGCGTTCGGCGAGGCCCGCGATGGCAGCCTCCTCGCCGTGGACCAGGAACAGGCCGCGTTCGATTGGACGCCGCGCGGCGATCCATCGTGCCAGTTCCGATCCGTCGGCATGTCCGGAATAGTCGTCGATGCTGCGGATTTGTGCCGCGACCTTGATTTCGTTGCCCTGGATCCGAACCGCTTTCGCGCCGTCGGCGAGAAAGCGGCCCAGCGTTCCCTGGGCCTGAAAACCGACCAGAAGCACGGTGGCCCTTGCGTTCCAAAGCCAGTTCCTCAGGTGATGCCGGATACGTCCGGCGTCGCACATGCCGCTGGCCGCGATGACGATGTGGAAGCCGGTCAGCCGCGCGATCCGTTTGCTCTCCTCGACGGTCTCGGTGAACCGCAACCTCGGTGAGTTGAGCAACCGGCCGACATCGATCGCGGGATCCAGGCTCGATGCATGTTGGCGAAACACTTCGGTGGCGTGGATGGCGAGCGGCGAGTCGAGAAAAATCGGAGCGTCCGGTATCTCGTGGCGTTCCATCAGGTCGACCAGGTCGACGATCAGTTCCTGGGTGCGTTCGACCGCAAAGGCCGGAATAAGCAGCGCGCCCTTGCGGGCCGCGGCGTCGCGCACTTCCGCGGCGAGACGGCTGCGTCGCGCCTCCGGCGTGATCGGCGGCCGCGTCCTGTCGCCATAGGTCGATTCCGAGATGACATAGTCGAACCCGGTGGGCGCGTCGGGATCGGGCTGCAGCAGCTTGGCGTCGGGGCCGATATCGCCGGATGCGAGAAGCCGCAGCGGTTTTCCCGAGCCGCCTTCATCCGCGATTTCGATCTCGATCGAGGCGGAGCCGAGCAAATGTCCAGCATTCCAGTAACGGGCGCGGACGCCCTCGATGACGTCGACCCATTTTTCGTAGTCGACCGGGCTGAACGACTCCAGCGTGGCGATCGCGTCGGCCTGGGTATAGATGGCGGTCACTTCGGCGCGTCCGCGCGCGGCATTGCGCCGATTGAGCGCGGCGACCTCCGACTCCTGGATGTTGCCGGCATCCGGCAACATCCAGGAGCAGAGGTCGATGGTGCCGCGCGTTGCCAGAATACGGCCGGTAAAGCCGCCGCGCACGAGTTTGGGCAGCAGGCCGCTGTGATCGATATGGGCGTGGGTGAGCAGCACGGCATCGACGTCGGCGGGGCGAAACGGAAACGTTCCGTAGTTCAGCTCCTTCAGGGTCTTCTGTCCCTGAAACAGGCCGCAGTCGACCAGGAATCTCCCGGAGCGGGTTTCAAATAGATAGCAGGAGCCGGTCACCGTGCGCGCCGCGCCGCAAAACCGCAGGGTTACGCTCATCTGGAATTCTCCATGTGATTCAATTCGCCCTTCAAGGCATCGGCGAACAGATCGTCGAGCACAATGGCATTGGTCGAGTGCGGCACGCTATGGGTCGAGCGGATCGAGCGAATGCCGGCTGCGGCCATGTCGCGGCAAAGGTCTTCCGGAAACAAAGCGTGCGTCACCACGGCATCGACCGTGGTTGCACCGGCAACGGCAAGCGCCCTGGCGCAGGCGATGATGGTGCCGCCGGACGAGACGATATCATCGACGATCAGAGCGGGGCGACCGGCCAGGCGTGCCGGTTCCGGAAATTCGATCTCCACGGCACGGTCACCGCGTCGAACCTTCTGCGCGACGGCGTGTGCAAGCCCGAGCCGTCCGGCGAGGTCGCTGACCCAGGGCAGCGATTCTGCGTCGGGCCCGACCACGATGGTTGCAGGATCGAGTCCGGCACGACGCAGCGCATCCGCGATAGCCGGCATGGCCGAGAGGTTGTCGGAGACGATGCCTGGAAACACCGTCTTGATGTCAGGCGTCCGGTGCAGATGCGCATCGACGGTGATGATGCGATCGACATATCTTGCCAGCAGCGGTCCGATCACCCTCTGGCTGATCGCCTCGCCCTCGTGGAACGCGGTATCCTGGCGCATGTAGCACAGATAGGGCGCCAGCAGCACGATTCGCTTCGTGCCACCGCGCCGCAACGCTTCGGCGGCGAACAGCAGCGCGATCAGTTTCTCGTTGGGCCGGTCGAGCGAAGCGTAGAGGATGGTGGTCGGCGCCGCCCGCCCGGCGGTGACCCGGATTTCCCCGTCAGGAAAGGGATGGATGGCGATCTCGTGGCAGGGCACGCCGAACCGTTGCGCGAGCCTCGCGGCATCGCGCGCGGATGTCGGCAGGGCTTGAACGTTCGCCGCACTCACGGGGTGGCCTCGCTAGCCGGCAAGTGCTCACCATCGACGGCGTAGCCGCTGTTACGCCGGGCGGCGGCAACGGCGAGGTCGAGTTCGGACTGGTCATAGGCATGGATTCGATAGAGCGGCTGGCCTCTTTCGACGCGGTCGCCGATCTTGCGGAGCAGTTTGATGCCGGCGCCCTTGTCGATCGGTGCGCCCGCGGTTCTGGCCAGTCGGTTCAACTGCAAACAATCGATCTCGGCGATCACGCCGTCGTCGGCTGCGAGGATGTCGAACGTCAGTTTGCCGAGGTCGTTGCGGCAGCCCGAAGGGCCCTGGGCGTCGATAATCTCCTGCATCTTTTTCAGGGCAGCCCCGCTGTCGAGCAGTTCACGGGCGCGGGCATAACCGCTTCCACCGCGCAGTTGCGGGTCATATTCGAGGAGGTGGGCGGCAAGCCGCAGGGATTTTTCACGCAGATCCGCCGGGGCGCCGGGGGCATTGCTCAGAACGGCCATGACGTCGTCGGCTTCCAGCACCGGCCCGATGCCGTTGCCGATCGGCTGGCGGCCGTCGGTTGTGATCACCTCTACTTCTACGCCGAAGTGATCGCCGACGAATTCGAACAGCTTGCGCAACTGCATCGCTTCATTGGCATTGGCGAGCTTGGCGTTGGGGCCGACCGGCAGATCGATCAGGAGATGGGTCGAGCCGGCCGCGAGCTTTTTCGACATGATCGAGGCCACCATCTGCTCGCGGGTGTCGAGGCTGAGCGGGCGTTCGACCGAGATCAGGATGTCGTCGGCCGGCGACAGGTTGACGTGCCCGCCCCAAACCAGGCAACCGCGGCAGGCCGCGACGACTCGCTTCATTTCCTCGACGGAGACATCGACCCGGGCCAGCACCTCCATGGTGTCGGCGGTGCCGGCGGGCGAGGTAATCGCGCGCGAGGACGTCTTGGGGATCGTGAGGCCGTGTGCGGCAACGATCGGGACGACGACCATGGAGGTGCGGTTGCCCGGAATTCCGCCGATGCAGTGCTTGTCGACGATGATGGGCTCGGGCCATTTCAATCGTGTTCCGGCTTTCGCCATGGCATCGACCAGCGCGAGCAGCTCGCCGCTGGTCATGAAGCTTGCCGAGCCGATCAAAAACGCGGCGATTTCCATATCGGAATAGCGATAGTGGACGATGTCGCTGATGATGGACTCGATTTCGACGGGCTTGAAGATGCGGCCCTGGATCTTGTTGCGGACGGCATCGAGGCTCTCGGGCGAGGCGGCGGGACTGACCGTCACGAGGCTGCCCGCCGGCTCGGCAAAACGCCGGAACGCGGGTTCGGAAAGTCCGATTTCATCGGTGCCCACCAGGGCGTCTTCGTCTGTGATCAACAGTGTTGCGAGCAGGACTTTAGAGCCGCGCCTGAGCTCGACCCGGCTGAATCCGCGAAAAATATCGGGCCGCAACGCGTTCGAATGGCGCGAGATCACGACGACGTTTTCGCGCCCCGTGTCGAGGCTTACGCGACGTATCTCCAACTGAGGACGGGAATTCGAGTTGATGTTGTCGGTCATCAAGATTCCGTGGCGCGCCGAGACCGTGAGCCGGCCGTCAGTGAGAAAACAGGATCGGAAGCGGCGGCTTCGACAGCAGGCTCTTGGTTGCGCCTCCCAGAATGAACTCGCGCCAGCGTGCGTGTCCATAAGCGCCCATCACGAGCATGTCGGCGTGCTGCGAAACCACGCAGGCTTCGAGCACCTCGCCGATCGCCTTGCCTTTGGCGTCGATCCTGTCCAGCACCACGTCGATGCCGTGGCGCGCCAGGTTCTTGGCCAGCTCCTCGGCAGAATGCTTGGTGTCGAGAGCCTTTTCGTTGGTGACCGTGACGACGCGTACCTTCCGGGCCTTCTCCAGCAGCGGAATCGAATCGGATATTGCCCTGGCGGCGGCGCGGCTGAAGTCCCAGGCGACCACGACGGTGCCGAGTTCGAACGGGCGCGGGCGCGGGCTTTCCGGCAGGACAAGCGTCGGCCGGCCCGATCCGAAGATCACTGCCTCGGCGTACCATTGGTCATAGCCCTCGGGCACGGGCACGATGGTCAGGTCGCGCAGCCTGGCATATTCGACCAGCAGGTCGGGCACGGCGAAGGTCGGGCATTTCTCCAGAAACGTCTCGTACCGAATGCCGGCCTTTTCCGCAGCGGCGCCGAACGCCGCGAGCATGTCCCGGGCGTTTATCCTGCTTTTCTCAGCCTCACCCGCGATGATGCCGGGGACATTGGCAATCGTACCGGAAAGGAAATGACCGGGAATCTGGACATGCACTTCGCAGGCGACGGCGGCGAGATGAGCGCCGAGGGCCGACGCAATCGCGACCGCATCCTCGGTAACCGTGACCGGGGTTGGTTCAGGATAACTCGTCAGCGTCAACAGGATGTCCTTGATGGCCATACGCTTCTCCTCTTTGAGGGTAAAATCTAGCCGTCCATCGACTTCCGCACTTGATCCATCGCAAAGGATCAGCCGGTGCTAGGATTGCAGCCGCGGCGGTTGTCCCGCGCGACCTTGCGTACGGGGACCGAGTCGCCTGTCAGCGTGGATTCATGGGCCTGCAAATCCCGGCACTCCAGCAGAACGGCGTCGGCCGGAACCCGGTCCCCTTGCGAGAGCATGATGAGATCGCCGCGCACGACGTCGCGGCCGGAAATCCGCTTGCGATCATCGTCGCGAACCAACAGCGCGCGCGGAAAGTGGCGTGCGCCGATCGGGTTGAGGAGGCTCGTTGTACCCCTCGGCCTTCAGTCGTGCCTGAGGGTCCGCTTCGCTGAGGCCGGGCAAAGAGATCTCCTGCAACCCAGGATACAACACCCGTCGTGGCCGCCGCTGCGCGGTCAGCGGCGAAGCGCTGAATGAGCCGTTGACAGGGATCACTGACGATGGCCATCCCGTGGCGTCGGTCGCCGCCTACCGAACCCGCGTCGTTTCCGAACGCCTTCCGAACCAGACAGAAAGACCGCCGACGAACACCAGAGCCATGCCGCCGAGGCCGATCAGCTCGATCGACCTCAGGACGAAGGCGAGTTGAAGATACCATTGCGGCTGTTCGCTGTCGGCAACGGGCACGGCGTCGGGCACAAGAACCCGGCTGGCCAGATACGCCGCGCCGGCGGTCAACGCGAACAGCAGAAGGAGACGCAGATAGGTTCGCATCGTTTCTCTCCGTCGAAGTTCAGGTCGCGGAAGGGTGCGGCTTTCCTGCGTCAGATACACGACACCGTCGTGACACGGTAGGTGTGCATCTTGCCTTGTTCGTTGATCGAGACATATTCGCCGACGACGAAACGTTCATCCGCGAAGTGATAGCCGACCTCGTCGGCCGGGGCGGCCTCGCCGTCATAGTGGAAGGCCCAGCCGCCGCCTTGCCGGTGAATGAGCAGACCCAATCTGTCCTGCTCGTCCGGGCGCTGGCGCACGATCCTGCAGGCATCGCGATGCGCCCGCCACAGCTTCGCGTCGATCCGGTCGTTCGAATCGAGCGGCGCAACGATGATATAGGCCACCTCGGCGTCGCCTTCAGGATGACCGGGCTCGCGGGCCAGTACGATACGGATCTGACGGAATTGCGCCGGCAGGGACGCATTGAGGATCGGTGTGAACTGGGTCTGGGACATCTTGCTGGTATTCCTTGGGTGTTCCTGGGGTCTTGCTGGTGCGGGAGGTCGATGCCTGTGCCGCGATCAGGTTTGTTCAGCGGTGGCCGTGGCCGCCGGAGCCGGCGAGTGGGCTGCTGTCGGCCTGGATTTCTTCAGGCTTTTGACGATGATCGTGATCAGCGGCACCAGAATCAGCGGCAGCACGCTGTTCAGGGGATGCTGGACCATTCCGGCGAACTGCGTCTGCACCGCCCGCGCCTCGACCTGCAGCGCCTCGATGGCCGAGCCGTGAATCTCGTTGGCGAGTTCGAGCTCGCGGCCCGACGGCGGTCTGCCTGCGAGCACGAACAGGATGGCAGCGATCACGAAATTGGCGATGCCGAGGATCGCGGCCGCTGAGATCGCGCTCCAGACCTGCACCAGCGCGAAATAGGCCGCCAGTTCCAGCATCAAGAGGCCGAAGGCCGCAATCAGCCCGGCGAATGCCCGCAAGCCGAGGCCGACCAGCATATGCCGCATCCTTATATCGGCGATGATACGGTCGGTTCGCCACAGGGCGCGCAGGTGCTTGACTACATTTTCGCTGTTCACGTCAGTGTCTCCGCAGCATGAAACCGATGACGACGCCGAGCGCGAAGGCGGACGCCATCGAGGTGATGGGCCGTTCCGCGATCAATTTTTCGACATGATCCTCTTGCTCGCTCAGGGTCTCGCCGAGTTCGCCGAGCGCAGCCTTGATCTGGTCGGCAAGAGCCTCGCTGCGATTTTTCGCGGCATCGAAAATGCCTTCGCCGGTCGTGTTCATAAGGCGCGATACCTCGCTTTGCAGCGCCTGCAGTTCGTCCCCGAAATCGCTCGTATTGAACATCGCGCTCTCTCATTGCTTCGACTGGCCTCACTCTAGGCGCAGTCTGCGCGGCGGCGCTTGATTTGGGTCAACAGCCGTCGGGCAGGGGGCGACAGATGGCTTGAGGCAGGTCAATATAGGTGCCGTGCCCGCCGCCTAGGAAGAACGCTCTCCGATCGAGGGAATATCATTTTGACGACAGCTCCCGTGTTAACCGCCACGCCATCGGGCGATGCGCTCGAACTGTGCCCGGGCGGATCCTGGACCGCGGCCAATGCCGCAGCACTCGAGCGTATCTCGGGTGAGGTGATGCCGCAGCTCGACCGCGCGCCCAGCGTCAAGGTCGATCTGACTGGCGTGCGCGAGCTCGACACGCTCGGGGCCTGGATGCTCGAGAAGATCTCGCGCCGGGTGACGTCGGCCGGGCACCGCGCCGATGTCGTCGGCGTGGCCGACAACTATGCCGGCCTGATCGAGGAAGTTCATCAGGTCAATCGTCACAATCCTACCCCGGTCCGGCCGCTCAACCCGGTCGTGGTCAAGCTCAACGACATCGGCCGTTCCGCCAGCAGCGCGACCGATGACGTGAGCGTCTTCCTGAAGTTGCTGGGATCGCTGTTCATGGCGCTGATCGGCGTGCTGCGCCGTCCGCGGTCGCTGCGCTTCACATCGCTGGTCTACCAGTTCTATCGGGTCTGCTGGCAGGCGATCCCGATCGTGGTGCTGATCACCTTCCTGATCGGCGCCATCATCGCGCAACAGGGTTTTTTCCATTTTCGGAAATTCGGCGCGGATTCCTATGTCGTCGACATGGTCGGCATTCTGGTGCTGCGTGAACTCGGTGTCCTGATCGTCGCCATCATGGTCGCCGGCCGGTCCGGAAGCGCCTATACCGCCGAGCTCGGCGCGATGAAGATGCGCGAGGAAATCGACGCGCTCTCCACCATGGGCCTCGATCCGGTCGAAGTGCTGATCCTGCCGCGCGTCATCGCGCTGGTCTGCGCGCTGCCGATCCTGAGCTTCATCGGCTCGCTGGCCGCGCTCTATGGCGGCGGTCTGGTGGCGCAGTTCTACGGCGGCATGGGACCACAAATCTACATCGCGCGGCTGCATGACGCCGTTTCCGTCACCCATTTCGAGGTCGGCATTCTCAAGGCGCCATTCATGGCGCTGGTGATCGGCATCGTCGCGTGCAGCGAAGGCCTGCGGGTGAAGGGAAGCGCCGAGTCGCTCGGCAAGCAGACCACGACGTCGGTGGTGAAGTCGATCTTCCTGGTGATCGTGCTCGACGGCCTGTTTGCGATCTTCTTCGCATCGATCGGAATGTGACGATGCAGGAGAGCCCCCCCGAATTCGCCATTCGCGTGCACGACCTCGTGGTCGGCTTTGGCCAGCAGGTCGTGATCGACCATCTGTCGCTGGACGTCCGCCGGGGTGAAATCCTCGGTCTGGTCGGCGCTTCCGGCGGCGGCAAGTCGGTATTGATGCGAACCGTCATTGGCCTGATTCCGCGGCGAAGCGGAGACATCGAGGTGATGGGCGCCATGATCGGCGGCGCCAATGAACGGACCACGCAGAGTGCGGCGGGCCGATGGGGCGTGCTGTTCCAGCAGGGCGCGCTGTTTTCATCGCTCACGGTGCGGCAGAACGTTCAGTTTCCGCTGCGTGAAAACCTCGTCATGTCGCAGCCGCTGATGGACGAGATCGCCACCGCGAAACTGGAAATGGTCGGGCTCAAACCGGAGGACGGCGACAGGTTCCCGTCGGAACTGTCCGGCGGCATGACCAAGCGCGTGGCGCTGGCCCGCGCGCTCGCGCTCGATCCGGCGATCGTATTCCTCGACGAGCCGACCTCGGGGCTCGACCCGATCGCGGCCGGCGAGTTCGATACCCTGATCAAGACATTGCAGAAAACGCTGGGGCTGACGGTGTTCATGGTCACCCATGACCTTGCCAGCCTCAATGTCGTCTGTGACCGCGTCGCGGCGCTGGCGGACGGCAAGATCGTCGCCATCGGACCGATGCGCGAACTGCTTCAATCCGAGCATCCCTGGGTACGGGCCTATTTTCATGGCAAGCGCTCCTAGTTGCTGCAACCCAAAGCGAGTTAAGAGATGGAAACCCGCGCTCCCTTCGTCGTTGTCGGCGCTTTCGTCCTGGCGGCCATCGTCGCCGTGTTCGGCTTCGTCTACTGGCTTCACAACACCGGCGGGCTCGGTCCGCGCACCGCCTATCACGTCCAGTTCGATGGCCCGGTGCCGGGGCTCCTGGTCGGCGCCGGCGTGCTGTTCAACGGTATCCGTGTCGGCGAGGTGACGGATCTCGGCCTCGCACCGGATAACCCGCGCCGCGTGAATGCGACGATCTCGGTGGCCTCGACGACGCCGGTGCGCGCCGACACCAAGGTTGGCCTCGAATTCCAGGGCCTGACCGGCGTCCCCGTCATTGCGATGGAAGGCGGCATGATGCTGGCCAACAGCGGCGCGGTGCCGACGCTGATCGCCGAACCCGGCGCGGGGCAGGGCATGACCCAGGCCGCGCGCGATGCCTTGCGCAAGGTCGACTCGGTGCTGACGGAGAATTCCGGCGCGCTGAAGGATACCATCGCCAACTTCAAGGTGTTCTCGGAAGGACTGGCGCGCAACACCGGCAAGCTTGACGGTATCGTCGCCGGCCTCGAACGCATGACCGGCGTCACCGCGCCGCCGCCGAAGATCACCTATGATCTGCGGGCGCCGGCAAACGCCGGCCCCGCGGGCAAGACCATCAACGTGCAGTGGGCTATCCCCGAACCCACGGCGGTGGCGATGCTGGAGACGCAGCGCTTCTTGTTCTCGCCGCCGCAGGATTATCCCGGCTTTGCCGAGGCGATGTGGGCCGACGCGCTGCCGAAGCTGATCCAGGCGCGGCTGATCGAGAGCTTCGAGAATTACGATCTCGCGCATGCACCGTTGCGCGTGGCCGACCTGGGCCAGCCCGAGTTTCAGCTCTTGATCGACGTCAGGCGGTTCCGAATCGCGACGGATCCGGCGCCGGCTGCCGAGATCGGGTTGTCGGCGCGGATCGTCGACAAGAGCGGCAAGGTGGTCGTCTCCCGCCTGTTCGAGGAGAGCGAGAAACTGAATTCCGTCGCGCCGGCGCCGGCCGCCGCCGCATTCAGCGAGGCCTTCGGCCGGATTGCGAAGGACATGATCGCGTGGACAGTGAAGGCGCTTTAAGGCGCTTTACGCGACGGCCCACCAGTATCCGCTGCGCCGGATAGCAGGCGTATCGTGCTTGGTGGCCAAACGATTCGGTCTGCCAAGAACAGACTTCTTGTGTCGTTCGAATGCCCGTCAGTCGGTGAACTCAATGGCAAACCGGACCGGGTTCATCGGTGTGGTCACGAATCTGATCGTCTTGCCGGACAACGCGGCGAAGGGGCCCGACGCGAACTTGACGATTGTCTTGCCCGAGGTCTGGTTTCCGACCAGCTTGCCGTCCTTCATGACGGCCGATGCGGTACCCTCAACCATCTGCATCACCGCGCGCCCGCCGGGTATGCGGTGCATGCCGCCGCCAACCAGGAATGTCCCCTTTGGGCCATCCCATTCAACCGTGTTGGACGCGGTGTAGACGGCTCCCTTCAGCAGGCCGTCGATACCGACGCAGGAATACTCTACAGTCAGGAGGCTATGATCGGGACGGTCACCGATCGGCTCCGGGCCGGGGAGCCCGATCACAGAGCATTCATAGTGCGCAATAGTATCCGAGTGCGCCAATGATCCTGTGGCGATCAGACCCAGCATGGAAAAGGCAAGCGTTGGAATGAGGTGCTTACGCATGGACGCCTCCTCGTTTGGGGCGCCCTATCTGCGGGCTCTGCCTGGTGGCTGAAAGCCCCAACGTCGCGCGCCAATCACCAAGTAGAGAGACAGCTTACGAGTCTTGCGTTGATCTCAATCAACGCTCTTGCGTTGAGACGATGATGTTTTCGAGACACAACGGCACTGCCCGGAAAGGGCAGTGTCGGCGCTAAGCGTTGCGACCTAAAGTCCGCCTGCGGTCATTCGCGACCAGCGAAAGCCAGCGGTTCCGGCCATGTCCGCTGTGCCAAAGCATTTTCAATCCCCGGTTACTCCAGCGTCTTCAGATACGAAAGCAGGTCATGGATCTGGTCGGGATCGAGCTGGAACTGCGGCATGCTCGGATGTCCGGTGACGATGCCTTCGGCCAGGGCTTCCGCGATGGTCTCGATCGGATAGCGCTTGTGCAGCGTCCGGAACGGCGGCGCAATCTTCAGCGGGCTTTGCGTCACCTTGTCGATCGAATGACATCTCGCGCAATTGTTGAGCGCAAAGGTCTTGCCGCGCTGCTGGTCCGGCGAAGCCGCCGCTGCGGGTGTCAGGGTCATCAGCGCCAACGCCAGCGGCATCAGAATGCGTGCGATCATTGCGGCTTGAACTCCGTAGAAGTGCGGGCCTTTCAGGCCATGAACCGCAACATGAAGAGTTTATGCGCTGACCAATTTGATCTGGATCAACCGGCCGGCCGTGGACTGGCTAGAATGAACTATATCTCCGCAGGCCCCGCGGTATTCAGCCGTGACCGGGCGGGGGGAGCGGCCGGTGGGAGGTCGCATGGGCGGGATCATGATACGAACCATCTCTCCGAATCCAAATCGCGCCAATTTCGGCCGATGCAGCGCCTGTGCCGTGCGATCGCTGAGCATCTGCGGCGCACTCGATCAGGCGGATCTTGGGGAGTTCGAACGGATCTCCCGCCACGCGCATCTGGAGGCTAATGAGGCGCTTTTCACCGCAGGCCAGGTCGCCGCTGCCGTCCATAGTCTGACGGTCGGCGTTGCGCGCCTGTACAAGCTGCTGCCGGACGGGCGGCGGCAAGTCATCGGCTTCGCGTTGCCCGGAGATTTTCTCGGCGTGTCGCCGGCCGATCGGTACAATTTCTCGGCGGATGCGGTCGATGCGGTGTCGGTGTGCCGCCTTTCGCGGGAAGCATTCACCCATTTTATCGAGCAGCGGCCGCATTTCCTGATGCGGATCAATGAATTCGTCTCGCGCGAACTGATGTTGGCGCAGGAGCAGATGTTGCTGCTGGGGCGGCGCACCGCGGAGGAGAAGGTCGCGGCCTTTCTGGTCGGCTGGCGCGAGCGTCTGGCCCATATCGGTGACAACAGGCAAACCATCTCGCTGCCGATGAGCCGGCAGGATATCGCCGACTATCTCGGGCTGACGATCGAAACCGTGAGCCGGACGCTGACCCGGTTCGAGCGCGAGAAGATGCTGGTGATCGTCACCGGCGGTGTCCGCCTGCTGGACACCGACCGCGCCGAGGCTCTGGCCGCAGCCTAGAGCGTTTTCGAGCGTGGCGGCGGCGGAAAATTTGATCTGGGTCAAAACGCCGATGGCGTGGCGCGGGCATTCTTTGCGGACGATAGCAGGAGACCCAGCCATGCCAGCCGATTCGTTGCTCGTTTCCATATCCGTCGTCGCGATGTTCGTTGCGTTTGCCGCGGCGCTGTTCTGGGCTGACCGGCAGACCCGCCCGGGCCAGATATCGGCGCAGAACAACGCCAAGCGCAGGCCGTTCTGACCTCAGCGCCCCCCCATCGGGATTGATTACCCGTGGGGAGAAAAGCGGCGACGATGCTGCGCGCATTTGCAGGCGATCTCACGTGTCGGCCGGCTTGACGCAGGTCAACGCGTGCATCGCCGGTTGCGGCTTTGGTTGCATCCGATCAGTGAGGCGTCCCGGTGACGATGGTATCTGCCGATATAGGAAGGTTATCGCGCACCAGCGTTGTTGGGAGCTGGGTGAGAGCCGTTGCGTCCAGATTCAAACGACCAGCCCAGCTGAAAAACACGAATCGCGCCGAGTTCGAACAGATCGCGCGCGATCTCGATCTTTCGCCTCCGCAACTTTACGGGCTTCTGACCGGGCGCGCGCTCTCCGCGGACGCGGTGGAAAAGCGCCTGTCCGATATCGAGATCGATTCGGAACAAGCCGGCACGCTTGGGATCGTCCCTCAAGAACCGCGGAAGCCGCATTTGACCGCTGAAATGCGGGAATTCCTGATGTTCGGGCCGTTCTGTTGCTGAACGTATCCGTCGAGCCGGTCAGACCGGCTGAATAATTGTCCCCAACTCGCGCAAATCCGCCCGGCTTTGACCTCGATCAATTCGGCGATGCCGAACCTGTGATCATGGTGCAGTGCATTTGCAGAAGAGAAGCCAGCGCATGACCCAATCTCAAACCGCAAAATCGATGACACTTGGCGAGGCCGGTCTGGCAATGATTCTTGCCGCGACCGCGTTTCTCTGCCTCTTTGCTGCGGCGATGGCGCTGGATACGGCGTTCGCCTTCCATGCGTCGCTGGCATGCGCCGCCAGTCTGGCATCCGTCATTGCGATCGTGAACCGCTATTACGAGCGTCCTGCGGCGCTGCCGCCGCAGGAAATCAACGGCCGGCCCAACTACAATCTGGGTCCGATCAAGTTCTCCGCGGTGATGGCGGTATTCTGGGGGATCGCCGGCTTTACGGTCGGCCTCCTGATCGCCTCGCAGCTCGCCTGGCCGGCGCTCAATTTCGACCTGCCATGGACCAGTTTTGGCCGGCTGCGGCCGCTGCATACTTCGGCCGTCATCTTCGCTTTCGGCGGCAACGTGCTGATCGCCACTTCGTTCTATGTCGTGCAGAAGACCTGTCGCGCCCGTCTCGCCGGTGACCTCGCGCCGTGGTTCGTCGTCATCGGCTACAATTTCTTCATTCTGGTCGCCGGCACCGGTTACCTGCTGGGCGTCACCCAATCCAAGGAATATGCCGAACCGGAATGGTATGCCGATCTGTGGCTGACGATCGTCTGGGTGACCTATCTGCTGGTCTTCCTCGTCACCCTCATCAAGCGAAAAGAACCTCACATCTTTGTCGCCAACTGGTTCTATCTCGCCTTCATCGTCACCATCGCCGTGCTGCATCTCGGGAATAATCCCGCGCTGCCCGTGTCGTTCCTCGGCTCGAAATCCTACATCGCCTGGGGCGGCGTTCAGGACGCGATGTTCCAGTGGTGGTACGGCCACAACGCGGTCGGCTTCTTCCTCACCGCCGGCTTCCTCGCGATCATGTACTACTTCATTCCGAAGCGCGCGGAGCGCCCGATCTATTCCTACCGGCTGTCGATCATCCACTTCTGGGCGCTGATCTTCCTCTACATCTGGGCCGGACCGCACCATCTGCACTACACGGCGCTGCCCGATTGGGCGCAGACGCTCGGCATGACGTTCTCGATCATGCTGTGGATGCCGTCATGGGGCGGCATGATCAACGGCTTGATGACGCTGTCGGGAGCCTGGGACAAACTTCGCACCGATCCGGTTCTGCGAATGCTCGTGGTGTCGGTCGCCTTCTACGGCATGTCGACCTTCGAGGGTCCGATGATGTCGATCAAGGTCGTCAATTCGCTGAGCCACTATACGGACTGGACCATCGGTCACGTCCACTCGGGTGCGCTGGGCTGGGTCGGGTTCGTGTCGTTCGGTGCGCTGTATTGCATGGTGCCCTGGTTGTGGAATCGCAAAGGCCTTTACAGCCTCAAGCTGGTCAACTGGCACTTCTGGATCGCGACCATCGGCATCGTTCTCTACATCTCCGCGATGTGGGTGTCGGGAATTCTGCAGGGCCTGATGTGGCGTGCCTATACCTCGCTCGGCTTCCTCGAATACTCCTTCATCGAGACCGTGGAAGCGATGCATCCCTTCTACATCATCCGCGCCGCCGGCGGCGCGCTGTTCCTGATCGGGGCGTTGATCATGGCCTATAATCTCTGGATGACGGTGCGCGTCGGCGAGGTGGAAGAGCCGTCGTCCGCAGCTCTTCAGCCGGCGGAATGAGGAGCGCATAAATGTCTTTCTGGACACGGCACCAAATCTTCGAAAAGAACTCGATCATCCTGATCGCTGGCATTCTCGCGGTCATCGCCATCGGCGGTCTGGTCGAAATCACCCCGCTGTTCTACCTGAAGAGCACCATCGAGGTGGTCGACGGCGTCAGGCCGTACACGCCGCTGGAACTCGCGGGCCGCAACGTCTACGTCCGCGAAGGCTGCTATCTCTGCCACTCGCAGATGATCCGCCCGCTGCGCGACGAGGTCGAGCGTTACGGCCACTTCTCGCTCGCGGCCGAGAGCATGTACGATCATCCCTTCCAGTGGGGATCCAAGCGTACCGGTCCGGATCTCGCCCGCGTCGGCGCCAAGTATTCCGACGACTGGCATGTCACGCATCTGACCAATCCGCGCGCCATCGTGCCGCAGTCGGTGATGCCGGGCTATCCGTTCCTGGCCGAGACCGAGGTCGACGTCGCGACCATGGCCGCGCATCTGAGCACCAGCCGCACCGTCGGCGTGCCCTATTCAGACGACCAGATCGCCAACGCCGTTGCCGACCTCAAGGCGCAGGCCGACCCAGACAATGCCGGCGTCGACGCGTTCACCAAGCGTTATCCGAAGGCGGTTGCCCGCAATTTCGACGGCAAGCCGGGCGCACCGACCGAAATGGACGCGCTGATCGCGTACCTGCAGATGCTGGGCACTCTGGTCGACTTCAAGCTCTACAACGAAAAAGCAAATCTTCGCTGAGCAACTCTTCGCTGACAAGGCAGAACGATGAAAGCAATTCTCACGGTCCAGAATATCACGTCGGACTTCGTCACGACCTTCTGGACGCCGATCTTCGTCGGGATCTTTATCGCCATCGTGACCTACGCCCTTTGGCCGCGCAACAAGGCCGGCTTCGACGAAGCGGCAAAAATGCCATTGCGCGAGGAGTGATCGATCATGACTGAACACGGCGAATTCGATCACGTCTCCGGCAGGTCGACCACCGGTCACGAGTGGGACGGGATCAAGGAACTCAACACGCCACTGCCGCGCTGGTGGGTGATCACTTTCTACGCCTGCATTGTCTGGGCGATCGGCTACTGGATCGTTTATCCGGCGTGGCCGATGCTGTGGAGCCATACCACTGGCGTGCTCGGCTATTCGTCCCGCGCGGATGTCGCCGTCGAACTCGCCAATCTGGAAAAGATCCGCGGCGACAAGATGGTGACGCTCGGTGCGGCGCCGCTGGCGGAGATCGAGAAGGACCCGGGCCTGCTCGCCCTGGCGCGCGCGCGCGGCAAGACCGTGTTCGGCGACAATTGCGCGCCCTGCCATGGCAGCGGCGGCGCCGGCGCCAAGGGCTATCCCAACCTGAACGACGACGACTGGCTGTGGGGCGGTTCGCTCGACCAGATCCTGCAGACCATCCAGTTCGGGGCCCGCTCCGGTCACGCCAAAACCCACGAAAGCGCCATGTTGGCCTTTGGCAAGGAAGGCGTGCTGAAGAAGGACCAGATCGTCACCGTCGCCAATTATGTCCGTTCGCTGTCGGGCCTGCCGACCAGCCCGGGCTACGACGCAACCGCCGGCGCCAAAATCTTTGCGGATAATTGCACCTCGTGCCATGGCGACAACGCCAAGGGCAACCAGGAACTCGGTGCGCCCAATCTGACCGACAAGATCTGGCTCTACGGCTCGGATGAAGCGACGCTGGTCGAGACCATCACCAACGGCCGCGCTGGCGTCATGCCGGCCTGGGTCGGCCGTCTCGATCCCCCGACGATCAAGGCCCTGACCGTCTACGTCCACTCGCTCGGCGGAGGCAAATAACCACCGGGCGGGAGGCAGGCTTTGGGGCTTGCTTGAGGTGGATCAAACGCGGGTGCGGGGCCGGGTCTACATTCCCGGTGAAAGAGACCAACCCCAGCGATGAACAAGCCCGTGAACCCGACCGATCTGCCACTGGAAGACGACGGACCACTTTATGTGGCCCAGAAGAAGGTCTATCCGCAGAGCGTCTCCGGCACCTTCCGCCGCACCAAATGGGGGCTGATGGCGTTCTGCCTCGGCGTCTATTATTTCCTGCCGTTCGTGCGCTGGAACCGCGGCCTTGGCGCGCCTGACCAGGCCGTGCTGGTTGACCTGCCGAACAGCCGCTTCTATTTCTTCTTCATCGAACTGTGGCCGCAGGAAGTATATTACTTCACCGGGCTGTTGATCGCCGCCGCGCTGACGCTGTTCCTGATGAACGCGATCGGCGGCCGCGTCTGGTGCGGCTATCTCTGTCCGCAGACGGTCTGGACCGACCTGTTCTATGCCGTCGAACGCCTGATCGAGGGCGACCGGCGCGAACGCATGCGCAAGGATGCGGCCAAGGGTACCATGAAAATGGAGCGCTTCGCCGAACTGGTGCTGAAGCACTCGATCTGGCTGATGATCGCGTGGTGGACCGGCGGCGCCTGGGTGCTCTATTTCAACGATGCGCCGACGCTGGTGAAGCAGCTCGTCACCTTTCAGGCGCCTGTCATCGCCTATATCTGGATCGCGATTCTGACGACGACCACCTACGTGCTGGCCGGCTGGATGCGCGAGCAGGTTTGCGTCTACATGTGCCCGTGGCCGCGCATCCAGGCGGCGCTCACCGACGAATGGGCGCTCAACGTCACCTATAAATACGATCGCGGCGAGCAGCGGACCTCGCTGAAGAAGGCGAGCGAACTTCGCGCGCTCGGCGAGCATGTCGGCGACTGCATCGACTGCTATCAATGCGTCGCGGTATGCCCGACCGGAATCGATATCCGCAACGGCCCGCAGCTCGACTGCATCCAGTGCGGCCTGTGCATCGATGCCTGCGATACCGTGATGACCAAGATCGGCCGGGAAACCCGGCTGATCGGCTATGACAACGACATCAATATTCACCGCCGCGAGGCCGGCAAGCCGCCGATCTATCGCCTGGTGCGGGCGCGCACGGTCGTCTATGCGCTGTTGATTGCCGGCGTCGGCGCCATCATGCTCTATGCGCTGCTGACGCGCACGCTGCTCGATATCAACGTGCTGCACGACCGCAACCCGGTCGCGGTCAAGCTGAGCGACGGCTCGATCCGCAACGCCTATACTATCCGCCTGCTCAACAAGCGCGGCTTCGACCGCGTCATCGCGATCGACGTCGACGGTCCGGTCAATGCGACAATTCATGTCGTCGGCGCGGATTCCGTGACGCAGGAACGGCCGATGATCGTACTGGGGCGCGACCAGACCACCGAACTGCGGCTGCTGGTGACGGCCCCCGCCGAAAGCAATCCCGAGAAGTCCATTCCGGTGCATTTCCATGTCACCGATATCGGGCTCGGCGAGGTGGCTTCCGCGACCGATCATTTCGTAGCGCCATGAAAAGGGAAACTGACATGAGCCGCGCGCGGGCGCCAAAACCTCTGACCGGGCGCAAGGTGTTCTTCATGCTGGTCGCGTTCTTCGGCGTCGTGATCGGGGTCAACCTCGTGATGATGCGGCTGGCGATCCAGACCCTGCCGGGCACCGAAGTCGACAGCGCCTACAGCGCCAGTCTTGCCTATGAGAAGGAAATCGCGAAGGCCCGCGAACAGACCGCGCGCAACTGGAAGGTCGACGCCCATGTCGAACGCAGCGGGCAGGGGGGCGCGACGTTGCAGGTCGAGGCGCGTGACAACACCGGCCGTCCGATGACCGGTTTGAAATTCGAAGGCCGTTTCGAGCGGCCGACCGACCGGCGGGCCGATCTGCCGGTGGTGCTCGCCGAAACCGGAATCGGCATCTATCGCGGCAGCGCGGCCGATATCGCGGCGGGCCAATGGGATCTGGTGCTCGAAGGCGTCGCCGCCGGACGGCGCGTGTTCCTGTCCAAAAACCGCGTGCTGTTGAACTAGGGGGCCGCATCGTGCAGGCGACGCGAGACTTTTCACACTATGTGCGCCACCTCGGTTCGGGGCTGTCGCATATCGACCTGGCGGTCGAGGGCGTCAGTTGCGCCGGCTGCATGTCGAAGATCGAGCGCGGCCTTTCTGCTCTGCCTGACGTGACGCTGGCGCGCGTCAACCTGACCGACCGCCGCGTCGCGCTGGAATGGAAGCAGGGCACGCTCGACCCGGCCCGCTTCATCGACCGGCTGGCGGAGCTTGGCTACAAGGCCTATCCGTTCGAGCCGGTTCGCGCCGAGGCGCTGGAATCGGCGCAGGCGAGTTTCCTGCTGCGATGTCTGGGTGTTGCCGCCTTCGCCGCGATGAACGTCATGATGCTGTCGGTTCCGGTCTGGTCCGGCAATGTCAGCGACATGATCCCGGAACAGCGCGACTTCTTCCACTGGCTGTCGGCGCTGATTGCGTTGCCGGCGGCGGCCTATGCGGGGCAGCCGTTCTTCCGCTCTGCCTGGCGGAGCTTGCGGGCGCGCAGCACCAACATGGACGTTCCGATCTCGATCGGCATCGTGCTGGCGCTGGCGATGTCGGTGACGGAGACCATCGCCCACGCCGAACACGCTTATTTCGACGCGGCGCTGATGCTGATCACCTTTCTGGTGGCTGGCCGCTATCTCGACCAGAGCATGCGCCGCAAGACGCGCGCGGTCGCCGGCAATCTCGCGGCGTTGAAGGCCGAGACCGCGACGAAATTTGTCGGAACGGACGAGATCAGCGAAGTGCCGATTGCGGCGGTGCGGGCCGGCGACATCGTGCTGCTGCGCCCGGGCGAGCGTTCGGCGGTCGATGGCGCGGTCATCGATGGACAATCCAGCATCGACCAGAGCCTGATCACCGGTGAAACGCTGCCGGTGAAAGCGGGACCGGGCACCTCGGTCTACGCCGGAACCCTCAATCTGTCCGGCGCGCTGCGGGTGCGAGTATCGGCGGCCGCCGAAGGCACGCTGCTGGCGGAGATCGGCCGGCTGCTCGACAATGCGGTGCAGGCGCGCTCCCGCTATGTGCAACTGGCCGACCGGGCGTCGCGGCTCTACGCGCCTGTCGTGCATGCTGCAGCGCTGCTGACCATGCTGGGCTGGGTGGCCTTTGGCGCGACTTGGCACGACGCGATCGTCACCGCGATATCGGTTCTCATCATTACTTGTCCCTGCGCGTTGGGTCTTGCCATTCCGGCGGTGCAGACCGTGGTGTCGGGCGCGATGTTCAGGACCGGGGTCCTGCTCAATTCCGGCGATGCGATCGAGCGGCTGGCCGGTATAGACAGGGTCGTGTTCGACAAGACGGGAACGCTGACGCTGCCCGAGCTCGACGTCGAGAACGCCGCCGACATTCCGCCTGACGTGTTCGAACTGGCGGGACGGCTTGCGCTCGCCAGCCATCATCCGGTTGCGGCCGCGGTGGCCCGGGCGGCGAAGGCAAAAACACCGTTGGCCGGGGTCGAGGAGATTGCCGGCGAGGGCGTGCGCGGCGCCGTCAATGGATTGGAAGTCCGGTTGGGCCGGCCAGCCTTCTGCGGCGCCGAACAGCTCGCCAATGAAGTTCTGTCGGGGGATCCCGAAGCGTCCGTCGTCGCCTTCCGTCACGGCGAAACGCGTCACGTCTTCGCGGTCCGGCAGCGGCTGCGCCCGGATGCTGTCGGCGCCATCGCCACGCTGGTCAAGGCCGGCCTTGAAGTCGAGATATTGTCCGGCGATCGCGAGCCGGCGGTACGGCATGCCGCCCAATCCCTCGGAATCCATGAATGGCGCGCGGGCGTGACGCCGGCCGAAAAGATTGCCCGCATCGACGAACTGAAGCGGCAGGGTTTCAAGGTCTTGATGGTAGGCGACGGCATGAACGACGCGCCAGCACTGGCCGCGGCGCACGTCTCGATGTCGCCGGTGAGCGCGACCCATCTGAGCCAGGCCACCGCCGACCTCATTTTCCTCGGCGACCGGCTTGCCCCCGTCGTCGCCGCCATCGGCTTCTCCCGCAAGGCGCTGCGGCTGATGCGGCAGAATCTGTGGCTGGCCGCCGGCTACAATCTGTTGGCGGTGCCGCTGGCGATCGCAGGCCTTGCGACGCCGCTGGTCGCTGCGGCCGCGATGTCGGGTTCGTCGCTGCTGGTGATCTTGAACGCGCTGCGCGCGCATCGTGGCGTCACAGCGTTTTCCAGCGAAGTGGAAACCGGTTTGCGTCAAGAAAACGCGTCAAATCAAAAAGCTGGAGCCGGAAACGGCTCCAGGGAGTTCGGCTGATGGAAGTCCTGGTATTTCTGGTGCCGCTGGCACTGATGCTCGGCCTGCTCGGCCTGATGGGATTTCTCTGGTCGCTCAGGAACGGCCAGTATGACGACCTCGAAGGGGCGGGATGGCGGGCGATCGCCGACGATGAGCCGGCGCCGGAGAAGCCGGCGCCCTGAACGTCAATAGCCGCCGTGCGACCAGATATAAAGTCCAACCGCCGCGAGCAGGATCATCGTCAGAACGCTGGTGACGACCTGCACGCTCCTGATGCGCCGCGACGAGCTTCGCCCGATGGCGAGGCTGGTCAGCAGCATCTTGAGCGCAAATTTCTGCATTCAGTCCAACCTTGCGATGGCGGATCGGCCTGGACCGGGCCGGCTCTCAACCCCAGGACATCATGTGTGGGGGTGCCACCAGGCTTGACCGCGGTCAAGCGAGAAGCGTGTCCGCGCAGTTTCATTTCACCAATTGCGCGGTCCGACGGTCAGGTCATGACAACGTAGTCTTCCTCGGCGGATCGACCATCGCTCGAGACTGTTTTCCATCAAATCCTCAAGCGCGGGACGCGCGCCCAGCTGCTTCTCCGGCACGCATGCGATGATCGCATTTCGATCCTGTATGCCTTGTTCGTCGACGATCCATATCCCCAGGCTCTCTCCGGCAAGCCGCGCCGCAATTCGATCGGGTATCGGGTCGATATCGTTGGCCACCAGGACATTCATCACGATGCGGCCGCCGGGCGCCAAACGCGCACGGATCGCGTCGCAGGTTTCGGCGTCGAACATTTCGTTGAACCGAAAGCCGGGGCCGCCGACGTCGATGGCGATCCCGTCGTAGAGCGCATCGTCGTCAAAAATGAACTTCCGGAAATCGGAGACGATCGACGGCAGATCGTCCGGCAATCCAAAAAACTTGTGAGCGATCACAAAGCTGACCGGATTGTTGTCGACGATTGTCAGGCTTTTCCCGAGACCGGCCAATCTGGTGGCGAGGTTGCCGCCGCCGCATCCGAGAACAAGGATGTTCGTCGCGCGGCGCAAGAGTTCGTCCATGAGCTTGACGTAGGTGAATACGCTCTCACCGTCGGGCGTCGCCTGGCTCTGCCTGACGCCTTCTTCGAAATAGATGCGGGTCCCATCCCGCGAACATTCGACGACCTCGATCTCGCCGTTCCTGCCCTGATAGCGTCCCAGCAACCGCACAATCGACCACCAAACATCAAATAGCATGTTTGAAATATCTATTATCATGTAACGTGCGGGATGCCAATCGCATCGGCCCGCCGTCCTGTCCTCGCGCGCTTCGTGCGGAGCGATGTCCGCGCTGGAAACCTGCTTTCGCGGAACGTGATGTCGTTGTCTGATATATTTTAAATCTGAATTGATGCTTGAGACCGTAATTTAGATGGTATAATCATAACCGGTCCGGAATCGGAGAGATCGCGTCCATGATTACCGCCAATCAACTCAGGGCAGCCCGTGCGCTCCTGAGCATCGATCAGCGGCAGATGGCCGACCTGGCGGACCTGTCGGTTCCGACCATCCAGCGCATGGAGGCCAGCGATGGCGTGATCCGTGCCAATGTTGATTCGCTCATGAAGCTGGTTTCCGCGCTCGAGAACGCAGGCGTAGAGCTGATCAACCCGGGCGTGACAAGTTCGACCGGAGGCCGGGGTGTCCGGCTCCGGGAACATGTCACCAAACCGAAGGCGAAGGTCAAGCCGGTACGCCGACCAAAGGCGTCTTCCTCCAGGGCACCGGAACGGGTCCGGTAAACCGGCGACGGCCGCACCGGTGCCGCTGCTTTCAAGACGTCACAGCGGCCGTGTCCGCCCGCTCGAGCAGCGCAAGGAGGCCTTGCAGCATCGCCGTCGGCGTCGGGGGGCAGCCGGGTATGTGGAGATCGACCGGGACCACCTCGGAAACGCCTCCGACGACAGCGTAGCTGCCGGCGAAACACCCGCCGTCTCGCGCGCAATCTCCGATCGCGACGACCCATTTTGGATCGGGCGTCGCCTGATAGGTGCGCTCCAGTGCTTCGCGCATGTTCTTCGTCACCGGCCCGGTCACCATCAAGACGTCGGCATGGCGCGGCGAGGCGACGAATCTGAGGCCAAAGCGCTCGACGTCGTAATAGGCGTTGTTGAGCGCGTGAATTTCCAGTTCGCATCCGTTGCAGGATCCGGCATCGATCTCGCGGATCGAGAGACTGCGACCGAGCCGCCGTCGAGCGGCGCTCCCGAGCGCAGTCGCAAGCTCCGCAACGGCGGCATCTCCCGGCGTCGGCGCCTGCTCCGTGAGGGGCTGGCGAAACACGCTTTCAAATAGCAGCCTGCGCATCGCGTGGTATCCTTAAAGGTCTTGGCCCGAATAGGAACAGTTGAACGACTTGTTGCAGAGCGGAAAGTCCGCGACGATATTGTTCTCGATCACCGCCTCGAGCAGCGGCCATTGAAACCAGGACGGGTCGCGCAGATGGCAGCGTTCAACCTTGCCGTCGCGCAAGCGGAGCCAGACCAGGATGTCGCCGCGGAATCCCTCCACGATTGCCATGCCCTCCCGCGGTTCGACGCGATGCGCGGCATTGGCGCCCAACGGCCCCTCGGGCAGCCGGTTGAGAATCTGATCGATCAGCGAAAGGCTTTGCTCGACCTCGCGCACCCGAATCCAGACACGTGCGTTGACGTCACCCTCGTTGAGGACCGGTACCTGCAGGCGCAAGCTGTCATACGGCGCATAGCTGAGGTTTTGACGAGCGTCGAAACTTCGGCCGGAGGCGCGGCCGATGTAGCCGCCAGTGGCATATTGGCTGGCGAGCGCGGGCTTGAGGATGCCGGTATCCACGGTGCGGTCCTGCAGCGAAGCCGTGTTGTCGTACAATTCGACCAGGGCGGGAAAGCGCAGGCGGATATTGTCGAGCGCGGCCTGGATGGTCTCCGCGCCGTCGGCGCTGATGTCGCGGGCCACGCCGCCCGGCACGATGACGTCCCGCATCAGTCGATGACCGAATGCGGCATTGGCAGCGCGCAGCACGCTCTCGCGCAACACGCCGCAATGCGCATGCATCAGTGCGAAGGAAGCGTCGTTGCAGACCGCGCCGATGTCGCCGAGGTGGTTGGCGAGCCGCTCGAGTTCCGCGAGCAGAGCCCGCAGAAACACCGCACGGTCCGGCACGACCAGTTCCAGGGCCGCCTCGGCCGCCCGCGAGAACGCATAGGCATAGGCGACGGTGCTGTCGCCCGACACGCGCCCGGCGAGCTGGACGGCGCGCTCCAGACTGGCGCCGGTCATCAGTCCTTCGATACCCTTGTGCGTGTATCCGAGCCGCTGCTCCAGTCGGACCACGGTCTCGCCGCTGGCGGTAAAGCGGAAATGCCCGGGCTCGATAATGCCCGCATGTACCGGCCCAACCGCGATCTGATGCAGGCCGTTCCCCTCGACCGCCAGGAAGGGATACGGCGCCGCCGTGGGCAGCGCCTCGATATGGTCTCCCAGCGGAAAACGCAGGCCCCAACGGTTGTGATCGAGCCAGGGGCGGGTATCGGGCAGGCCTTCGGCCGACAGTCCGAACAGGTCATTGATGGCTCGTTCCAATCGCAGCGCCGGCGGATGGTGCATGCCGACGGAAGGATAAGTGCGGTTGGGACAATCGAGGCCGACGACAGCGATCTCCGACGTATCACCATCCATGATCGCCATGTGCACGGTTGCGGGTTCGCCCCACAGGCCGAGCAGGTTCCAGCGTCCATGGGCGAGCTCGCGTGCGGTAAATCTCCACACGGAGGTATCGACGATTACGCGCGGCCATGGGCCGTGTTGCGGGACCTTGCGGCCTTCAAGCGCCAGATCGATCAGCGACGGCATGTCAGGTCGTCCCTATCCAAGAAGTTGAGCCACATGCTGGAACCAGAGCACCAGCGGCGCGGGAAGGTAGATACCCGCGCCCAGAACCAGTGCGAGATGCGCAAACATCGGTACATAGGAAGCCTCGGCTGAGGCCGTGCTGCCGCGCGGCGCGCCGAAGGCGACCGTCGTCAGGCGCAGGGTCAAGGCGCCAAAGGCCAGCAACAGTCCGAACACCAGCACGATCGCGAGCAAGGGCTGCCTTGCGAAGGTGGAACTGACGACGAGGAATTCGCTCATGAAGATGCCGAGTGGCGGCAGTCCGGCGATCGCGACGACGCCGACCACGAGACCCCAGCCAAGCGCCGGGTGGGTCACGGTCAGGCCCCGGATCCGCGATATCCGCTGGGTGCCCTTGATCTGCGAAATATGCCCGACGGCGTAGAAGATGGCCGACTTGGTCAGGCTGTGCATCACCATGTGCAGCAGCCCGGCAAAATTCGCGAGCGGACCGCCCATGCCGAACGCGAAGACGATGATGCCCATGTGTTCGATCGAGGAATAGGCGAACAGGCGTTTGATGTCGCGGCGTCGATACAACATGAAGGCGGCAAAGACCACTGAAACCAGGCCCATCGTTACCATCAGCGGACCGGGCGAAATCGCCGCCGGGTTGGCGGCGAGCAGGATCTTGAAGCGCAGCAGCGCGTAGAGCGCGACATTCAGGAGCAGGCCCGACAGCACGGCCGATATCGGCGTTGGACCTTCGGCGTGCGCGTCAGGCAGCCAGGCATGCAGCGGTGCGAGACCGACCTTGGTCCCGTAACCGAGAAACAGGAAGATGAACGCGACATTGAGCAAAGCGGGATCGAATTTCGCCGCGTGCTGGATCAACAGCGTCCAGATCATCCCATCCTGGCCTTCGCCGACGACCGGTCGGGCCGCCATGTAGACCAGGATGGTGCCGAACAAAGCCAGCGCAATTCCGACGCTGCCGAGAATGAAGTACTTCCACGCCGCTTCGAGTGCGGCGTGGGTGCGATAGATGCCGACCATCAGCACCGTGGTGAGGGTCGCAATTTCCACCGCAACCCACATCAGGCCGATATTGTTAGACACGAAAGCGAGGTTCATGCCGAACATCATGGTCTGAAACATGGCGTGGTAGAAGCGCAGGTAGACCGGCGTCAACCGCCCGGTTTCCAGTTCATGTGCGATGTAGCTCGCGCTGAAAATGCTGGTGGTGAATCCCACGAAGGTGTTGAGCACGATGAAGACGATATTGAGGTCGTCGATCAGCACGTAGGGGCCGGGCGGCGGACGGTCGATCACGAACAGCGAAAGTGCCGAAACAAATGTCGCGAGGCTGGCCACGACGTTCAGCCGCGCGGTCAGCCGGTAGCCGGGCAACGCGGCCAGCAACGCAGCCGTGCAGATTGGAATCAGCAGCACGGCCATCACGGGATTGAAGGAAGCCATGCTCATCGCCTCTCGCCCCGGAAGTCGTCGAGTGCGGAGACGTCGACGGAATCGAAGCGTTCGCGGATCCGGAACAGGAAGATGCCGATGACGATGAAAGCGATCAGGATCGAGAAGGCAACGCTGATCTCCACCACCAGCGGCATGCCCTTGGCGCCGGTCGCCGCCAGCACCAGCCCGTTCTCCAGCGACATGAATCCCACGACCTGACTGACCGCATTGCGGCGCGTCACCATGACCAGCAGTCCGAGCAGCACGACCGACAAGGCGAAGGCGAGGTCCTCGCGCGCCAGCGGGTCGGCATCGGCGGTGACCCGCAGCATCAACACCATCGAGAGCGCGACCAGCCCCATTCCGGCCAGCATGGTCGGGCCGATACCCACGGCCGACTCGATGTCGCGATGAATCCCGAGCTGCTTGACGATGCGATGCAGCGCCACCGGAATCACGATCGCCTTGAAGACGAGGGCGATCACCGCGGTGACGTAGAGATGCGGTGCGTCCTGGACGTAAGCTTGCCAGGCGACGGAAAGGGCGAGCACGAGGGCGTGAAGGGCGAACACGTTGAGCAGCGAATAGAGCCGGTCCTGGTACAGCATCATGAAGCTGATCAGGACCAATCCGCCGGCGAGGGTATGCGAGATATCGAAGGCAAGGCTGTGCATCTGCATCAGAAGCTCCTCGATACGAACAGCAGCAGCGTGCCGAGCAAGCCCAGCATCAGCGCGGCGCCGAGGAATTGCGGAACGCGGAACACCCTCATCTTGGCCGTCGCGGTCTCGAACAAGGCGAGCAGGAAGCCGGCAAGTGCGAGTTTGCCGACATAGGCGCCGGCGCCAATGGCATAGGACAGCGGCCCGGCGCCGATCATGGCGATCTTCCAGGGCAGGAACACGCAGGCGATCAGTGAAATGTAGAGCAGCAGCTTGAGGAAGGCGCCGAGCTCGATCATTGCCAGATGACGTCCGGAATATTCAAGAACCATTGCTTCATGCACCATGGTGAGTTCCAGATGCGTGGCCGGGTTGTCGACCGGGATACGCGCGTTCTCGGCGAGCGCCACCATGATCAGCGCGATGATCGCCATTCCCAGCGATACCCGCAGTCCGACATGGGACAAGGCCATGAAATTCGCGACCGTCGAGAGCTGGGTCGAGCCGGCGACCAGCGCCATGCAGAACACGATCAGAAGCATCGCCGGTTCGGCCAGTGCGGCGATCATGACTTCACGGCTGGAGCCGATGCCGCCGAAACTGGTCCCGACATCCATCCCCGCCAGCGCCAGAAAGAAGCGTGCGCTGCCGAGGAGTGCGACGATGGCAATCAGGTCGGCGGTCCAGTTGAAAAGGAGACCGGTCCCGAAGGTCGGCACCAGCGCGGCGGCTACCCAGATCGCGGCAAAGGTCACGTACGGCGTGACGCGGAACAGCCACGAGGCGTTTTCCGCCAGCACCACCTCCTTGCGCAACAGCCGCAGCAGATCGCGATAGGGCTGGAAGACCGAAGCTCCCTGACGGCGCACCAGCCGCGCCTTGATCTTGCGCACGAAGCCGGTCAGCAGCGGCGCCAGCAGCAGCACCAGCAGCATCTGCACACCCTGCACAAGTATGTCCGAGATCACGACCATATCGCGAGCACCAGCAGCAACGTGACGAGGGTGGCAAAGACCAGGCTGAGATAGCGGCGGATGGTCAGGAACTGCAGACGGTTGAGCCGTTCGGAAGAATAACCGATGGCGTCGGCGATCGGCTGGTAGATGCCTTCCCAGATCAGGTCGTGCAGTTCGATCCGAAGCCGCGCCGGCCGGGTATCGCCCGGGGCCGGCATGTCGACGTGATCGCGGGCATGGAACACCATCGTGCCGAAGACGCGACGGATCGGCTGTGCGAAACTGTCGCCCGAGTATTGCGCGGCGGGGGTGGCGTCAGAAAAGCCGCAGCCCCAGGCTGGCCCGCTCCGTATCGCCCGCGAGGCGAAGCGATGAATGAAAAAGACGACGAGGGACGCGGACAGGGTGATGAACACCATCACCAGCAAGCCATTATATGAACTCCGGCTTTCGGCGATCGGGGCAATCGACAGCCAGGGTTCGTTGGACTGGATCGGCATGCGGCCGCCGAGGATTTCGATGGTAACAGGAGAAAGCGCGTCGATGACGAAACCCGGCAGGATTCCGGCGAGCAGGCAAAGTGCGGCGAGGATGAACATGGCCGCAAGCGAGAAGCGGTCGACTTCCTGCGCGGTTTCGGCCGATTTGCCGCGCGGCCGTCCGAGAAACGCCACGCCATAGGCCTTGACGAAACATGCCGCGGCCAGCGCGGCCGCGAGCGCCAGCAGGGCTCCGACCGCGGGCACCATGATTTTCAAGGCCCATTGAGGCAGTTCCGGGCTCTGCAGCACAGCCTGGAACATCAGCCATTCCGAAACGAAGCCGTTGAACGGCGGAAGCGCCGATATCGCGACGCAGCCGACGAGAACGACGAAGCTCGTGAACGGCATGCGGTGAATGAGACCGCCGAGTTTTTCCATATTCCGCTCGCCCGTCGAGGTCAGGACGGCGCCGGCACCGAAGAACAGCAGGCTCTTGAAGAACGAATGGTTGAGAACGTGAAACAGCGCCGCGGTAAAGGCCAGCGCCGCCGCGAGCTTCAGGCCGTTGGCCTGGAACGCCATCGCAAGTCCGAGGCTTGCAAAGATCACCCCGATATTCTCGATCGTGCTGTAGGCCAGGAGCCGCTTCAGGTCCTTTTCCATCATGGCGTAAAGAATGCCCATGACGGCGGTGATGCCGCCGAGAAACAGCACGACCACGCTGGCCGGCCATGTCGGTTGTCCCAACAGATCGAATATCACGCGGATGAAGCCGTAGATCGCGACCTTGGTCATGACGCCGCTCATCAGCGCCGAAACGTGGCTCGGAGCTGCGGGATGGGCGAGCGGCAGCCAGACATGCAGCGGCACCAGGCCGGCCTTCGATCCGGCGCCGAGCAGCATCAGGATCAACACCAGCGTGGTCGCATAGGGCGTGTGGTGCGCAGCGCGGATCGCTGTAAAGCCATAGTCGCCCGCCGGGCCCGCCAGCAGGCCGAAAGCCAGCAGCAAAGCGAGGGTGCCGAAGCTCGCCATCACGAGGTAAATGTACCCGGCCTTGGCGTTGCCGGGCTCGCGGTGGTGCGCCATCACCAGCGCCCATGAAGCCAGCGACATGAACTCCCAGCACAGCAGGTAGGAGAACGCGTCGTCCGCCAGCACCACGAGATTCATGCCGGCCAGGAAGGCGGGGAAAAACGGCAGCACGCGGTGTGGCGCGTGCTCATGCCGGCCATAGCCGAGGCCATAGAGGCTTGCCGATGCCCCTCCCAGGTTGACGACAACGAGGAAGAACGAAGCCAGCGCATCGAGCCGGAAATGAGCGCCAAGCCAGGGCAATCCGATCGGCAGGGTCAGATCGGTGGCACCGCCGGTGCCGCCCAGCAGCCATCGGATCGATCCGATCAACGCAATCAACGATACCACCAGGGTCGCGCCGTAGACGACGGCCGTCGCACTCCCGAGACGGCTCAGAACAATCGCCAGAACTGCCGATCCGAGCAGTGCGGCGACACATGTCATTTGCAGGGCGACGGGCGACATTATTTGCGCGTCCCCGCTCTGCCCGATGTCTGGCTTTCCGTTCGCATGACCGAACGGCTTCTTGCCGATCCTGCATGTGCCTTCAGCCGCACGCCTCTTCCCCCGGCATTGCTGATCGCGCCCTCGTCGATCAATTCGATGCCGGCGGCCTCGATCGCGGTCATCAGCTTCACCAGCGAATCGACATTGCCCCGAACCATGGTCTCGCTCGCTTCCATGCGCTGGATGGTTGGTGCGGAAAGCCCCGAAAGCTCCGCGAGCTGACGCTGATCGATGCCGAGCAGCACCCTGGCAGCCCGCAATTGAGCCGCAGTGATCATCAATCTGCCTCGCCGACGAAACCATGGCCAATATCAGACATCATTCCTGCATCCTAATTAGTCATGTTAAAATGTCAATAAGTGATATCTCAGATATCTATTCTAAGGGATCGTTCCCGATGCTCAGCCGTTCCGCAGGGGTGAACCGGGCCCGGCCCCGGTGCCTCACGCCGATCGAAGACTTCGCAATTCGGCATCATCGCCCGGCTTTGGCCATCCTTGACGATGTCTGCCGTCGGCCGCGCGTATTGTCATGAACGAACTTGCCGCCCTGCATCTGACATCTATTCGCAGTTTGCGGCAGGCTAGCTCTCCGATCGTGCTCCGGCTTGATTCACCTCAATGCCCGATCACCACGGCGGCGGCATTGTCTACCAGAGGAGTTGATCATGCGGTTGTCCAGACCGCGGCCGTTCCGCCCCTTCGCGGCTTGCGGCGCCTTCAACAGGACGATCTGGAGCAAGACGATGATGAATCCCCGGTTGTGCCTTCTCGTCGGCGCGATCGCCGTTGCCATGAACATCGCCGTTGCTTCGGCGCAAACACGCGAACCCGATGCCAGGCCGGTTGCAGAACAGTCAGGCCGGGCGGAGCAACCTTCGCCGACGGCCAAAGTGCGTGACTGGACCAGGGCGCAATGGGATGCGGCGCGCAAGCACTGGGCGCAAGACAATGCCAGGTTTTACGCTTGCAACAGCAAGTGGCGAGAACAAACGGAAGGCCGCAGGTTTTCACTCCGCGATCAGCGGGAGTTCCTGTTTCAATGCATGAACAGCAAGTAGGCGAACTCGGCCTTGGCTCCCGCGACGCAGGTGGCCGGGTGTTTTGCGCCGCCGTGGTGATTGGCGAAATGAGGACAGAATGACCATGGAGACCGGCATCGGGCAGCCGGTGGCGCTGAAGCGGCGCCTCAGCTTGCCGCTGCTCGTGCTCTACGGCACCGGCATCACCATCGGGGCGGGCATCTACGTCCTGATCGGCACCGTCGCCGGCCATGCCGGCGTCTATGCACCGTGGTCGTTCCTGCTGGCTGCCATCGTGATGGCTTTCACCGTTGCCTCCTACATCGCGCTTTCGTCGCGCTTTCCGGTCAGTGCCGGCGAGGCTGCTTACGTCAAGGCGGCTTTCCGGTCGCAGCCCCTGTCGGTTGCGACCGGCTTGCTCACGATCGTTATCGGGGTGGTGTCGTCGTCAGCCGTCGCGCTGGGCTCGGCAGGCTATATCCAGCAATTCGTCGACCTGCCGCGCGGCCTGATCGTCGTCGTCCTTGTCCTCGCGCTCTCTACCGTCGCGGCCTGGGGGATACTGGAGTCGGTGCTGTTGGCCGGCATTTTCACCTTGGTCGAGGTCGGCGGACTGGTGGCGATCATCGTTGCCGCCGTCTACGCCGATGTGCCGATGCTGACGGCCCTGGCAAATCCGCCGCCACTCGAACTCGTCCCGCTGTCCGGGATTGCCCTCGGCGGCCTGTTCGCATTCTTTGCGTTCATCGGCTTCGAAGATCTGGCCAACGTCGTCGAAGAGGCCAAGGTGCCGCAGCGGGATATCCCGCGCGCCATGGTGCTGACGCTTCTGATATCGACGACACTCTACGTGCTGGTCGCCGCCGTTGCCGTGAGCGTGGTGTCGGCCGAGCGGCTGTCGCTGTCTCCGGCGCCGCTCAGTCTGGTGTTTCGCGCGCTGGCCGGCGTCAGCCCCGCCACCATCAGCGCCATCGCCATCTTCGCCACTCTCAATACCATCCTGGCGCAAATGACCATGGCGGCGCGCGTGCTGTACGGCATGGCGCGGGAGGGCGATCTTCCGCAGCGGTTCGCGTCGGTGAATCCGCGCACCGGCACGCCGCTCGTCGCCACCGCGGCTATCGCCGGCTGCATCATTCCCCTGGCGCTGCTGGTGCCGTTCGCATGGCTCGCGGAAAGTACCTCGCTGGCGACGCTTGCGGTATTCGCGCTGGTCAATCTCGCGCTCCTTCGGCTTCGCCTTCGCGGCGAGGGGCCGGGCACGCCCCGCCTGACCGGTCCGGTGTGGGCGCCGGCGGTGGGGCTCGCGACCTGTCTCGCCATGATCGCCACCGCTTTGCTCAGATGAGATAGGTCAGCCGGTGTTCTCCCAATTCGTACTCCGCTCCCTCCTTGTCGCGCTGCCGGTGACCGGACTCGTCGCCGGCTTCGCCATGCCGGCTTTCGGATTGCCGGGATGGCAGGGATGGGTGTGGGGGGCGTCCACCCTGCCGGTCCTGCTGGCGCTGTTGTACGAGATCGTGTCCAGCCTGCGGCGCGGCGAGGTCGGGCTCGACATCGTCGCTGCCTTGTCGATGACGGCGGCGCTGGTGGTCGGCGAGGAACTGGCCGCGGTGGTGGTCGCGCTGATGTATTCCGGCGGCCAGTATCTCGAGGCCTTTGCCGAGCGCCATGCGCGGCACGAGATGACGGCGATCCTGGCGCGGGTTCCAAGGACCGCCGTCCGCCACCGTGATGGCGGGCTGGAAGAGGTCGGCCTCGACGCCATCGAGCCCGGAGACCGGCTCTTGATCCGGCAGGGCGATGTCGTTTCGGTCGACGGCACGGTCGCCGGTGGCGTGGCGGTTCTCGATCAATCGGCGCTGACGGGTGAATCGATACCGGTGCAGCGGCGTCCCGGCGACGAGGTCATGAGCGGATCGACCAATGTGGGCGAGGCTTTCGATCTCGCCGCCCTGCATCATGCCGCCGAGAGCACCTATGCCGGTATCGTCCGCCTGGTCGAGGAAGCGCAGCGCTCCAGGGCGCCGCTGTCGCGTATCGCCGACCGCTTCGCGATCGTGTTTCTCGTCGTTACGATTCTTGTCTCCGGCCTCGCCTGGTACTGGAGCGGCGACGTCGTCCGCGCGGTCGCCGTGCTCGTGGTCGCGACCCCGTGCCCGCTGATCCTCGCCGTCCCGGTCGCCCTCGTTGCCGGACTTTCGCGCGCAGCGAAAAGCGGCATCCTGATCAAGGGCGGCAAGGTCATCGAGGCGCTTGGGCGGGTGCGCTCGCTCGTGATCGACAAGACGGGGACGCTGACCGACGGCCGGGCGCGGGTCGTTTCGGTCAACGTCGCGGCCGGTGCCGCACCGGACGAAGTGCTCCGTCTCGCTGCATCGCTCGATCAGGCCTCCAAGCATATTATCGCCCAGACCCTGGTCGACGAAGCCCATGCGCGCGGCTTGCAGCTTGCAGTACCGTCGGGGGTGATTGAGACGCCGGGCGAAGGGATCAAAGGCGATGTCGACGGGCGCGCGGTCATCGTCGGCGGCGTTCACTTCGTTGCTTCCAGCCTGGATTCGAGAGCGGCGAATCCGATTCCGGAACAGCCTGCGGCGGGCGCCGTTGTGGTCGCGGTGGCGATCGACGGCAGGCTCGCCGGTCAAGTCGTGCTCGCCGACGAATTACGCAGGGGCACGGCGGAACTTCTGGGCGAACTCAGGAAGCTTGGAATTCGCCGAATCGTTCTGGCCACCGGAGATCGCCGCGACGTGGCCGAAGCCATCACGGCGGGCCTCGACATCGACGCCGTGCGGTCGGGCCTGTCGCCGGACCAGAAGGTTCTCACCGTGCTTTCCGAACGGAAGAACGGACCGGTCATGATGGTGGGCGACG
>JAIEPP010000545.1 GCA_019748335.1 Xanthobacteraceae bacterium | reverse complement strand
CCTCCTGATAGAAGTCTCCGGTAGTAGTATTCAGCCACTCGACGTTGGCTCCAAATCGTGCCTCCTGCTCCGGCGACAGATTGGTGATCGTCACCTCGACCGTGATTTTCGGCGCGGGGCCGGGCTCCGCGCCCTCGGGAGCATCGGGGTTTGGGCTAGGAAGATAGCGCCCCTGATAGAAATCATGCTCATCCACGGGGGGTCGCCGGCTCAGCCGGTCCGGCCCCAAGGCGAGATCGATCGCTTCGAATACCGACGATTTGCCGGTATTGTTGTCGCCGATCAGTACGGCGTGATCAGGCAGCACCAGTTTGGCCGACTGGATGCCGCGAAAATTTTCGATCCCTACCGAGAATATCTTCAACGCCGCCCCCCTTTAGGCCCCCATTCGGTTAGCCCGCGCAGCTATATCTGTACATCGCGCCATGAGCGCTTCGAACGGCTCGGCGTCATCGAAGAGCAGCCCATCCTCGACCATGCGGGCATAGTCGTCCTCCAACGCCTTTGCGCCATCGCCGACCGGCACGAGCTGCAAGCCGCCGTTGACGGCCGCTGCATAGTCGATCGGCGTGCGGTCGGCGGCCTTCTCCGCGAAGAACATCGCCTTATGCCGGGCGACAGCGTTGGCCAGTTCGCGATCGGCGAAAGCGGCGTTCGCGAAGCCGGTTTCATCCAGCCGGACAACATCGTGCCAGTGTCTTGCGAAGCGGTCGCCGCGTAGCCGTTCCTGGAGGCAGAAGACATGGATGGCGGTCGCCTTCTCCCAGAACGTCCGCTCCGCGTGCATGACGCGCGGCCGCGCCGTCGGGAATATCAGCCCGTCGATCAGGCCGGCCGCATCGCAGACGACGTCGCGCCCGCTCGCCGGTTCACCCGTCGAGCGGGCGCCGAACTCCAGCATGACGCTGGGCGCGACATAGCCGGACCCGGCTGCGGTCGCCTCATAGTCGATAAAGAGCCTCTCATCCTCGACGCGAATGACCGCAGCCAGACCTTCGGCGGCCAGCGCGTTCGCGATCACGGGCTGCACGGTCTCCGCGACCCATGCTGGCAACCGCCTGCGGACCTCGCTGGACCAGCGCTTTTCCTCGCTTCGGGTTTTCGGCAGACCCTCGCCATTGTCCCCGACCAGATCGGGCGCAATCGCCCGAATGTCGTAGGTCAGATCCACATCCTCCGAAAACCGACGAATGACCTGATAGGCTTTCGACAGCGACGTGCCGCCTTTGAACACCAGATGGTCGCCGAGCGGCGCGGCGTAGAGGGTCGCCAGCGCCCACACCACCCACACATCCTTTTCGAGAAGATGGGTAGGCCGGCCCGAGCGGTCGGCAGCGACGCCCAGCGCATCGCGCCGATCCTCGGCCGAAAGCTGGAGAAAGACGTCAGCCATAGGCCGCCTTGCCAACGCTCTGCGCGAGCCATGTCGGAAGCTGCGGCGCGGCGGCGACCAGTTCGCCGAACACGCCAGGCGGCATCTTCCGCTTCAATGTCGTGAGCGCGGCCTCCGCCTTTTCCGGGCCGAGCCAGGCCAGCGCCCGCACAGCCTCCCCCGCCGGCCGGTTGGCCAGCGCCAATAGCCAGCGCGGTGCGTGCCGCAATTCCACGACCTGCTTGCCGAGGTGCATTTTTCGGCTGCGCCCGGAGGTCAGATAGACCGAGCGGACGGGCACCTGCGTCGTCAAGCCAAGGGCGTTCGCCGCGGCGGCGCCGTTCGAGACGATGATCTCCCCCTTTTGGTTCGCAAGGGCCTCGACAGCCTGCTCGACCGAAGGTGTGCGCGTGCCGAACCGGCTGGCGATGGGACGCAGATAGACGCCGCGACCGGCGCGGATGAGCTGCCCGCGCTCGGACAGACGCGACAATGCCTGATCCACGGCCGCCCGGTTTCCGAGGTGAAGCAGGCTCTTGGCAGACACAGGGGCGCCTTCGGGCAGGCCCGTCGCATGCGACAGAATCTGTTCGGTTAGCCGTGTCATCGTCTTTCTCCTGTTGGAAACATATGCGAGTTTCTGACAGTTTTCAAGGATGCCCATGAGAACAGGCCGGATAAGGGGGAAAGCCTTCCCCTGCGGCCGAGCCGGGGTCTCGGCCGACCCCTTCTGCGGGGAGAGCCCCGCAACGCCCCCCTGGAGAGTGAGAGTGCGGACGGGGTTTCCGTGGCGGGTTGAGGGCTGGAGAAGAGGTCTCCGGCGCCCGTCGCGGAGAACCGCGATGTTCAGGAATGACCGCAACGGGCGTGCCGGCTCCGGCCGGACGAGCCTTTACGACGACATCACCAGCAAAATCATCGACGAGCTGGAGGCAGGCCGCTTCCCTTGGGTCCAGCCCTGGGGCACCGCCACGGCCAAGGCGCCCCTCGCCATGCCGAGGAACGCCGCGACCGGGCGGCATTATTCGGGAATCAATGTGCTGATCCTCTGGGGCGCAGTGATCCAGCACGGCTTTCCCGGCCAGAGCTGGATCACCTTCCGTCAGGCCCTGTCGCTCGGCGGCAATGTCCGCCGGGGCGAACGCGGCACCACCGTCGTCTATGCCGATCGTTTCACCCCAGAGGACGAAAAGCGCCGCGCCCGTGAGGCCGGCGAGGAAGCGGCGGCGATCCCGTTCCTCAAGCGCTTCACCGTGTTCAACGCGGCGCAATGCGACGGCCTGCCAGAGGATGTCGCCATCGTTGCTCCACCGCCTCCGCCCGGTCTCATCGAGCCGCAGGTCGATGCCCTGATCCGGGCCACGGGCATCGAATTCCGCATCGGCGGCGACCGCGCCTTCTATGTGCCGGCACACGACTATGTGCAGGTGCCGCCGCCCCAGGCATATTTCGAGCCGATCAACTGGCATCGCACGGCCCTGCATGAGATGGGGCACGCCACCGGCCATGCCTCCCGGCTCGGCCGCGACTTGACCGGCGGCTTCGGCACCAGGAAATACGCCTTCGAGGAACTGGTGGCCGAGATCAACGCGGCCTTCTGCTGCGCATCCCTCGGCATCGCGCCCACCGTCCGTCATGCCGATTATATCGGCTCCTGGCTGGAGGTGCTGCGCGAAGACAATCGCGCCATCGTCCGCGCCGCCTCCCAGGCGAGCAAGGCGGCCGATTGGCTGCTCGGCTTCCTGCCGGACGCCGATCTCAGCTCCGACGACGCCTCGGCAGATGGTGAACGGCAGGCAGCATGATCGACCTGAAAACCGGAAAGGCGGGAAAGCAGGTCTCCGGCTTCACGCCTTTTCGCTTCCGTGGCGCTGCCCTCCTGAGAGTGAGAGGGCGGCGCTTCGCTTCGTGACGGGTTGGAGGTCGAGAGAGAGGCTCTCGGCGCCCGTCGCGGAGTCAAGATCATGGCAACTGCCGTTCAGAAGATCACCCTGTCGTCGGCGCGCGACATTCCCTTCAACAAGCTGGTGCTGAGTCAGTCCAATGTCCGCCGCGTCAAGGCCGGCGTCTCGATCGAGGAATTGGCCGAGTCCATCACCCGGCACGGCCTCATCCAGAGCCTGCATGTGCGCCCGGTCCTCGATGGCGATGGCCATGAGACCGGCATGTTCGAAGTGCCCGCCGGCGGCCGCCGCTATCGCGCGCTCGAATTGCTGGTGAAGCAGAAGCGCCTGGCCAGAAATGCTCCGGTCCCCTGCGTCATTGGCGACGCCCACAGCGACATCCTGATCGACGAGGTGTCGCTGGTCGAGAACATGGAACGCGCACCGCTCCATCCGCTCGACCAGTTCCGCGCCTTTCAGGCCATGCGCGACAAGGGCATGACCGAGGAGGCCATCGCCGCCGCTTTCTTCGTCAGCGTCACCGTGGTGAAGCAGCGCCTGCGGCTCACGTCCGTCTCGCCGGCCCTGCTCGAGATCTATGCCGATGACGGCATGACGCTCGAACAGCTCATGGCCTTCACCGTCAGCCCCGACCATGCCCGTCAGGAACAGGTCTGGGATGCGATCAAGGATAGCTGGCAGAAGGAACCCTATCAGATCCGGCGGATGCTGACCGAAACCGCAGTCCGCGCTTCGGACAAGCGGGCCGTCTTCGTCGGTGTCGACGCCTACGAGGCCGCAGGCGGCATCATGCTGCGCGATCTGTTCCAGTCCGACGACGGCGGCTGGCTGCAAGACCCGGCCCTGCTCGACCGCATGGTGGCCGAGAAGCTGAAGAGCGCCGCCGACCAGATCGCCGAGGAAGGCTGGAAGTGGATCGAGGTCGCCATGAGCTTCCCCTATGGCCACGACCATGGTCTTCGTGAACTCAGCGGCACGACGGTCGATCTGACCGACGAGGAACGCGCGACCCGCGAGGCATTGCGCGAAGAATATGACCGGATCGAAGCGGAATATTCCGAAGCCGACGAGCTGCCCGACGCCATCGATCAGCGTCTCGGCGAAATCGAACAGGCGCTGGAAGCCTTCGACAACCGCCCGGTCAGCTACGATCCGGCCGACATCGCGATCGCCGGCGCCTTCGTCAGCCTCGACGCCGACGGTTCTCTGTCGATCGACCGCGGCTATGTCCGCGCCGGGGATGAAGCCCAGGCCGGGCCCGATGGTGAGGCAACCGGGGGCGACCAGACCGACACGCCGGTCGTCCAACGGGCGGTCATCACCATCGGCGGCAAGCCCGCCGAACCCGAGGACGACGAGGAGGACGGCATCAAGCCACTCCCCGAGCGTCTCGTGATCGAGCTGACGGCCCATCGCACAGTGGCGCTGCGCAACGCGGTGGCGGAAAATCCGCACGTCGCCATGACGATGTTGCTGCACAAGCTCCTCAGCGACACCTTCATCCACACCAACGCGACCGGCTGCCTCGAGACCAATGTCCGCCACATCTTCTTCCCGGGACAGTCCGAGGAATTGAAGGACAGCCCATCGGCGCGGGCGGTCAACGATCGCCACGAACGCTGGGGGGATCACATCCCCGCCGACGATCAGGCGCTGTGGGACTGGCTGACCGATCTCGATGACGGCACGCGCATGGAGCTGCTGGCGCTTTGCGTCAGCTATGGCGTCAATGCGCTGTTCGAGCGTCCGAACCCCTATTCGGGCTCGGGCGTCAGTCAGCACGGTCTCGACGTGCGCCTGGCCCAGGCCGACCGGCTCTCGCGCGCGACCGGTCTCGACATGGTGGCCGTTGGCTGGAAGCCCACGGTCGGCAACTATCTCGGCCGCGTGACCAAGCCCCGTATTCTCGAAGCCGTCCGTGAGGGCGCCGGCGAGCGGGCCGCCCAGCTCATCGATCACCTGAAGAAGAGCGACATGGCCAAGGAAGCCGAACGCCTTCTTGCGGAAACCGGCTGGCTGCCGGAACCGCTGCGCCTGGCGTCCCTCGACGGCGATCAGCCCAGCCCGGACGATCAGGCCGACGCTGGCGACAACACCGCGCTGCCGGACTTCCTCACCGATGAGAGCGAGGACGAAGCGGCCAGCGACGACGAGGACGAAGTCCAGCACGCCATAGCGGCTGAATAACGCAACAGCGCGGGGCGGCTCCGTTCGTCCCGCGCGTCCCACCCCGATCTTCCATCTGCCCGGTCATCGCACCGGGCATTTTCGTTTCAGGAGCCTGTCATGGCCGACTATTTCACCCATTTCTCGTGCCTGCTCGACGTCGTCACGCCGGAGAACGCCGCCCGCGCGCTCGACCTATACAACCGCCTGTCCGAGGCTGGCGCGTCGGAAGAACCGCCTTCCGAGGGTTTTCTCCTCTCGATCCAGCCCGAGCATGGCGGCGCCCAGCTCTGGATGCGCGACGACATCACCGGCGATCCCGAGCGGCTGATCCAGTTCGTGAAGCGCTGCGCCGCGGAGTTCGGCCTGACCGGCCGCTGGGGTTTCCAATATGCCAACACCTGCTCCAAGCCCCGGCTCGACGGCTTCGGCGGTGGCGCGCATGTCCTCGATCTCGCCACCGGGGAGACGGTGGACTGGATCTACACCGATGGCTGGCTCGCCGAGACCATCTCCGACTCAGGAGACCGGATATGAGCATCCCCTCCTTCGCCCAGACCAATTTTCAGACCCTTCTGCGCGCCGCAGGTGACGGCAACCTCGCGCTCATGGAGTGCCTCGACGCCGTGACCGGCGCTCCGCGTTACGTCATCTGCGCAGTGGGACGAGACGATGGGGATTTCGTCTTCACGCCCTTCGGCCATCTCGCCGACGGCAATCCTTATGACGCCTATCTGCCGCCCGACCCCGGCGATCCTGACCGTTTCATACATCCCGACACACCGGGAGAGGCGCCATGATGGACATCGACGCCATCTTCGCCGCCGATCACGAGCGGCCGCCCACCGAACGGTCGTTCCCCTGGCCAGAGATCAGGGACGGCATCACCGTCGTCATAGAGCCCAAGCCTCATTGGGCCAGCGACATGAGGGCATTCCGGGCCGAGGCCCGTGAATATTGCGCCTATGCCGATTGGACCACGAACGGCGCGCGCGCCAGGTTCTTCGAGCACATCGACACCAGCGGCGATGACCTGATCCGCAAGGCGCGCATGCTCATCGCCAGTGAGATCGCCGACGGATACTGGACCTGACGCCTCAAAGCGCCCCGCCGATCGGCCGAGGCGCTTTTCTCATGCCGGCCGCGAAAAGCGTTTCGAGAGTGAGAGGGCCGCCGGGACGAGGTGAGTCCGGGCGGTCGAGAGAGAGCGTCGTTCGGGCTTCCCGTTCCCGCTCTCCCGAGGTTCCAGTCCATGAACATCATGTCACCCGTAGCCGTTCCGGCCGCGCCCATCGTCCGTGCGTCCGCCATCATAGCCGCTGCGCATCGTCTTCTCGCCTTGCTCGAACGCGGGCAGCGGATCGACAGCGCCGCTCTTCGCACCGGCATGGAGACCGCCTTCGACGCTTCCGACGTGACCGGCGTCTGGGACTGGAAGACGGCCTATGAAGCCTGCGAATGCGCGACCGTCCTGTTCCTGCACAAATACGGACGCGCGCTTTTCCGTAAAGCCGACAGCCCGGCTGCACGGCTTTCCGCTTTGTCGAAAATCACCGGCCTCCTGCCGACGCACACCCGTCGCTCCGAAGAGAGCCAAGCGCTTCAGCAATTCTCGACCCCGATCCCGCTCGGCCTTGCCGCCATTGCCGCTGCCGCCATCACGCCGCGCGACATCGTGCTGGAACCTTCGGCCGGCACGGGACTGCTCGCCATCCTTGCCGAGATCAGCGGCGGTTCGCTGCTCATCAACGAGTTGGCGGAAACCCGCGCCGATCTGCTTGGCCAGCTCTTTCCGGCCCTTGCTATCACGCGCGTCGACGCCGCCCAGATCGACGATCACCTCCCCGCGAGCGCCATTCCCTCCGTTGTCCTGATGAATCCGCCGTTCTCGGCAATGGCGAACGTCTCCGGCCGCGTGGCCGACGCCGCCGCCCGCCATGTCGCCTCGGCTCTGGCGCGGCTCGCCGACGGTGGGCGTTTGGTAACGATCACCGGCGCGAACTTCGGTCCCGAGCAACCCGCCTGGCGCGATGCCTTCGTGCGGCTTCAGGAGCGCGGTCGCGTCGTCTTCACGGCGACGATCGACGGCTCGGTCTATGCCAAGCACGGCACGACCATCGAGACGCGGCTCACCGTCATCGACAAGCTGCCGGCCGAAGACCCGGCCATGTTCTCGCCATCCGCCGGTCTCGCGCCCGACGTCGCCACACTGCTCGCATGGATCGCGGCACAGGTTCCACCACGCCTGCCGGTTTCTCTGCCCGACATCACGCCACTTGTGTCGGGCTCAGCGCCCCGCACCGTGCGCGGCTATCTCGCACGGGCCGCAACCGCGCGCCCGGCCGCTTGCTCGTCCATCGACCCGGAGGGCGTCGAACTCGCCTATGACACGGTGGACTGGACGCCACCTGAGGGCGCGAACCTCACGGATGCGATCTATGAAGAATACGGATTGCAGTCGATCCGCATTTCCGGCTCGCAGGCGCACCCGACAAAACTCGTGCAATCGGCAGCCATGGCGAGCATTGCGCCGCCCAAACCCGCCTATCGGCCGATGCTGCCGGCGGGCATCACCGATCTGCTGTCGGACGCCCAGCTCGAAACCGTCATCTATGCCGGCGAAGCCCATTCGGATTTTCTCGCAGGATCGTGGACGGTCGATGCGACCTTCGACCTCGTCCAGGCAGCGCCGGCCGAGGCCGAGAACGCCGTGCGGTTCCGCCGTGGCTTCATGCTCGGCGATGGCACCGGAGCCGGCAAAGGCCGTCAGTCTGCGGGCATTATCCTGGACAACTGGCTACGCGGTCGCCGCAAGGCGGTCTGGATTTCTAAATCCGACAAGCTGATCGAGGACGCGCAACGCGACTGGTCAGCCCTTGGCATGGAGCGCCTGCTGGTCACGCCGCTATCGCGCTTTGCCCAGGGCAAGCCGATCATGCTGTCGGACGGCGTCCTATTTGCAACCTATGCCACGCTGCGTTCCGACGACCGCGGCGAGAAGGTTTCGCGCGTCCGGCAGATCGTCGATTGGTTGGGTTCCGATTTCGACGGAGTGATCATTTTCGACGAGAGCCACGCCATGGCCAATGCCGCAGGCGGCAAGGGAGAACGCGGCGACATTGCCGCTTCGCAGCAGGGCCGCGCGGGGCTTCGCCTCCAGCACGCCCTGCCGAACGCGCGCGTCGTCTATGTCTCCGCCACCGGCGCGACCACCGTCGATAACCTCGCCTATGCCCAGCGGCTCGGCCTGTGGGGCGGCGACGACTTCCCCTTCGCCACCCGCGCCGAATTCGTGGAGGCGATCGAGGACGGTGGCGTCGCGGCGATGGAGGTTTTGGCCCGCGACCTTCGCGCGCTCGGCCTCTATACCGCCCGTTCGCTTTCCTATGATGGCGTCGAATACGAGCTGGTCGAACACGCCCTGACCAACGAGCAGCGCCGCATCTATGATGCCTACGCTGGCGCCTTCGCCGTCATCCACAACCACCTCGACGCCGCGATGCGGGCCGCCAACATTACCGGCAGCGACGGCACGTTGAACCGGCAGGCCAAATCCGCCGCCCGCTCGGCATTCGAGAGCGCGAAGCAGCGCTTCTTCGGCCATCTGCTCACGTCGATGAAGACCCCGACCCTGATCCGGTCCATCGAACGCGACCTGAACGATGGCCACGCTGCCGTCATCCAGATCGTCTCGACCGGCGAAGCCCTGATGGAACGCCGTCTGGCCGAGATCCCGACCGAGGAATGGAACGATGTTCGCGTCGACATCACGCCGCGCGAATATGTCCTCGACTATCTGGCCCACTCCTTTCCGGTCCAGCTCTACGAGCCGTTCACGGATGGAGACGGCAATCTGTCCTCGCGCCCGGTCTATCGTGATGGCCAACCCGTCGAGAGCCGCGAAGCCGTCGCACGCCGCGACGAAATGATTGAACATCTCGCGTGCCTGCCTCCGGTTCCGGGCTCGCTCGACCAGATCGTGCAGCGCTTCGGCACCGACATGGTGGCCGAGGTGACGGGCCGCTCCCGGCGCATCGTCCGCAAGGGCGAACGCTTCGCCGCCGAGAACCGGGCGCCGTCTGCCAACCTCGCCGAAACCGCCGCCTTCATGGACGACCTGAAGCGCATCCTCGTGTTCAGCGACGCCGGCGGCACCGGCCGCAGCTATCACGCCGAACTGTCGGCGAAGAACCAGCGGCTCCGTATCCACTATCTCCTAGAGCCCGGATGGAAGGCCGACGCCGCCATCCAGGGCTTGGGCCGCACCAATCGCACCAACCAGGCGCAGCCGCCGCTGTTCCGACCGATCGCCACGAACGTCAAAGCCGAGAAGCGCTTCCTGTCCACGATCGCTCGCCGGCTCGATACGCTCGGCGCGATCACCCGCGGCCAGCGCCAGACCGGCGGCCAAGGCCTGTTCCGGCCCGAGGACAACCTGGAATCGAGCTACGCCCGCGATGCGTTGCGCCAACTCTATCTCCTGATCGTGCGCGGCAAGGTGGAGGGTTGCTCGCTCCAACGCTTCGAGTCCGCGACCGGTCTGAAGCTGATGGACGCGGGCGGCATCAAGGACGAGTTGCCGCCGATCACTACCTTCCTGAACAGGTTGCTGGCGCTCACCATCGAACTTCAGGGCATCCTCTTCACGGCGTTCGAGCAACTGCTCGACGCCAAGGTGGCCGGCGCCATCGCCAGCGGCGTCTATGACATCGGGCTGGAGACGCTGACGGCGGAGAGCTTCGTCGTCACCGAGCGCACGACCATCTATACCCACCCCGCCACGGCTGCACAGACGCGGCTGCTCACCATCGCAGAGCGTCGTCGGAATCGCCCGATCACGCTCGATGCGGCGTTCGGTTGGCTCGACGATTCGCATGCCCGGTTGCTCGTCAACGAGCGTTCGCGCCGGGCCGCCGTCCAGGTGCCCGCGCCGTCCATCATGCTCGACGACGGCGAGATCGAACGCCGCGTCAGGCTGATCCGGCCGATGGAACAGCATCATGCAACCATCGCCATGATGGCGGACAGCCACTGGCAGGAGACCGACCGCGACACCTTCGCCGCCGTTTGGCAACGTGAAGTCGCCGAGGTGCCGGCCTACACAGAGGGCACGATCCACATGGTCAGCGGCTTGCTCCTGCCCGTGTGGAAGCGCCTGCCGAATGAGTCGACGCGCGTCTATCGGCTCCAGACCGATGACGGCGAACGCATCATCGGGCGGCGGGTTTCGCCCGCCTGGGCCGCGAACGCCGCCTCTACCGGCACGGCCAATCTCACCAGCGACGACGCCTATGCCGCTCTGTTGGATGGCCGCACCATCCTCGACCTGGCCGACGGACTCCAGCTTCGCCGCGCGCGCGTCATGGGCGCGAACCGGATCGAACTGTCGGGCTTCACCGAGGCCATGCGGGATCGCCTGCGCGCCTATGGCCTCTTCAGCGAGATCATCTCGTGGAAGCTGCGCTTCTTCGTTCCGGTCGATGCCTCCGGTCCCGCCATCCTGGGCAAGCTGCTCGACACCTATCCGGTCGAGCGGATCAGCGAGCGCGAGGCAGCGTGATGGCGCGGCGGGCCGCTTCCGATCTGGCACACCGTCTTGGCCGTCAGGCCGAGGCGGTTTGCCGTCACTATCTCTCGAACGGCCAGCGCCATGGCAACTACTGGCAGGTTGGCGATGCTCGCAATGCCGTCGGTCGCTCCATGTTCGTGCGCTTGCGCGATACGCCCAAGGGGCCAGCAGGCAAATGGACCGATGCCGCCACCGGCGAACATGGCGACCTGCTCGACGTCATCCGTGAATCGCTCGGCCTCATCGACTTCGCCGACGTTGCCGACGAGGCCCGCACCTTCCTCAGTCTGCCACATCCCGAGCCGGAGCCGGCATCACGCCGCGGACTGGCGCCAGCGCCATCGGGATCGGCCGAGGCGGCACGTCGGCTCATCGCCATGACGCAGCCGATAGTCGGGACCATCGTGCAGACGTATTTGCGCGGACGCGGCATTACGCTTCTGCACGGAACCGGAAACCTGCGCTTCCACCCCCGCTGCTACTACAAGCCCGACGACGGTCCGACCGAAACATGGCCCGCCATGATCGCCGCCGTCACCGACCTCACCGGCAAGATCACCGGCGCGCACCGCACCTGGCTCGCGCCCGACGGCTCGGACAAAGCCCCGATCGACACGCCGCGCAAGGCGATGGGCGATCTGCTCGGTCATGCCGTCCGCATCGGGGCGTCCGGCAATGTCATGGCGGCAGGCGAAGGTATCGAGACCATGCTGTCGCTCCGGCAGGTCTTGCCCCACATGGCGATGGCGCCGGCGCTCTCGGCGGCACACTTGGCCGCGATCCTGTTCCCGCTGAATCTGCGGCGGCTCTATATCGTTCGGGATGACGATCCCGCTGGTGACGGCGCGCGCGACATGCTGATCGAACGGGCGAACGCCGAGGGAATCGAGGCCATTCCATTGTCGCCGGCACTTGGGGACTTCAACGAAGATCTCCGGCGGCTCGGCATCGATGCACTCCGAGCCGGCGTCCGAGTGCAACTCGCTCCGGAGGACGTCACACGCTTCATGAAACTGGCAGCGTAGCGGAAAGGGCTGAAGGGCAGCGCGTAGCCACATGCCGCAAGGATGCGCCAGCCATCGGAAGAGGACCGCGCCTCGGCCTTCGAGAGGGCGATCGGCCCACAGTCGGTCCGGTCCGGCAATGGCGGCGGCCGACTATTTTCCGGCGGCCCTGCGGGCCTTTCCATCGCGAGACAAAATAGTCGGCCTTAGCCATCAAGCCCTGCGCTTCGCTCCGAGTGCAGGTCCGTCCCACCGGTGGGCTTCGTCGCCATGAAGGCCGCGACGGTCGCGGTCCAACCGACGGAGCATCCCATGAGCGAGCATGACGACTACGAACCGCACCATCAGTCATCCCCGACCGAGCACCTGATCCAGGAGTTGCAGCTCCACGGCTATCGCCCCTCCGAAGACGAACTCGACCAGCGTCCGCCACCGGAAGACCACATCATCGAAGGAGCCGTCGCCGACATCTTCGACGCCCTGGTCGCTACGATCACCGACACGGGCCTCGACTTCGATCTGCCCGATCTCCTCTGGTCGACCGTCAATATGTTCCACCGCGCCGTAGACCGGATCGAACAGAAGCTGGACGACAACGAGCGTGCGCAAAAGCAGCTTCAGCGCGAACAAGACGGCTCCGAGGTAAAGTCCCTCCAGCTTGAGCGTCATATTGACATCGGGCGCAACCTGATCGAGCGCCGCGACGGCATGGAAACCTTCCGCGAAGCGGCCGCCGAACGCTACCTCGTCGCCACCGGCTCGCCCTGGTCGCAACGAACCGGATCACGGGTCAACCATCGCAATCTCACCGCATCGCTGATCGACAGCCGGGATTTCCTCGCCGCCAAGAGGCGCGCTGATACCGAGGTGCTCGTTCCCACGGGACCAAAGATCGCCTTCTCGGGTGGAGACAGCGCCGACCACAAGCAAATCTGGGCCAAGCTCGATCAGATCCACGCCAAACACCCGGACATGGTGTTGCTGCACGGCGGCTCGCCGAAGGGCGCCGAGAAGATCGCTTCACGCTGGGCCGGCACCCGCAAGGTGCCGCAGGTCGCCTTCAAGCCCGACTGGACGAAGCACGCCAAAGCAGCTCCCTTCAAACGCAACGACCAGATGCTGAACGTCGTGCCGATCGGGGTCGTGATCTTCCCCGGCACCGGCATTCAGGACAATCTCGCGGACAAGGCCCGCAAGATGGGCATCCCGGTCTATCGGTTCGGCTCCGGCGGCGCGTAAGCGCTGCCGGCCCCCCGCCATCTTGAAAAATGATGGCAATTTCGCTATTTTGCTATCATTGCCATCAGCTTCGACGGAGGCGCTATCATGCCCGCAGTCACGATCAGAAATCTGTCCGACGCGACGCACCGCGCCCTCAAGGTGCGGGCGGCGCAGCACGGCCGCAGCGCCGAGGCCGAGATGCGCGACATCCTCGAAACGGCCGTCCGGCCCGAAACCCGGCTGCGTCTCGGTACGGTGCTCGCCGAGGCCAGCCGTCGCATCGGCCTCACCAACGAGGATGTCGAAGCACTTGAGCGGACCGTCGACAATACGCCCGCCGAGCCCATGAGCTTCGAATGATCCTGCTCGACACCAATGTCGTGTCGGAGGCGATGAAGCCCGCTCCCGACGAGACCGTGCGTGCATGGCTCGACGAGCAGGCGGCGGAAACGCTCTTTCTCTCCAGCGTCACCATCGCCGAGTTGATGTTCGGCGTCGGCACGCTCCCTGACGGCAAGCGCAAGGACAGGCTCACCGACGCTCTGGACGGGGTAATCGAGCTGTTCGCGGATCGCATCCTGCCGTTCGACATCGATGCCGCACGGCATTACGCGGATCTCGCCGTCAAAGCCCGAACGGCCGGGAAAGGCTTTCCGACGCCCGACGGCTACATCGCGGCGATCGCGGCCGCCAAGGGCTTCGTTGTCGCCACACGCGACACCAGTGCATTCGACGCCGCCAATGTCGAGGTCATCGACCCCTGGAAGACCGAACGCTGACCACCTGCCACAGGCAACGGGGTTGGAACGGGCAATCGGGCAAAAACGGCCCTGGCGGCAAACAGACATCACGGTCTCCAGATCGGACGACCACCCCCGCTTCAAGACGCTGATCCTTGGTTCAGCCGATGGCCTGACGCCATCAACCCGTAAAGGGTCGGACTACGCATAGCGTGCCGCCGCTCCGGCTTCGCCTGCGCGGTGATTGCGGCCAACGGCCGAACTCTTCGGGTGCCTGTCAGCGGGGGATGGACCTCCGCTCAAACAGGAGCCAGGTCGATGTCCTTCCAAACCGCTCACGCCTTCGCCTTCAGCCTCGCCACCACCCTGATGGCCGCCATCGTCATCTATCGCGCCGGCGACGGGACGCTCTCCGTCACCCCGGCGTCGGAATACGACGGCGACGAAACCGCCATCGTCGGCGAAATCGACCCCTTCGCCTCATGAGGCGAACCGGGTCGCACAATCGGCGGACGCTTCGCGTTTCCGCTCCCCGGCGACTCGAATTCTGTTATTCTCGCGGACGCGCCGTGGTGGTGGTGGAGGCGCATCCGTCCAACATTTTACGGAGACACCACCATGATCTTCGTCGGCATTCTTCTCAGCATAGCCGCCATCGGATTCCTCTGCTGGCTCCTCTTCACGCTTGCAGTGTTCGCCCTGCCATTCTTCGCAGGCGTGACTGCGGGCACATGGGCCTATGGCACCGGCGCCGGCTGGCTCGGTGCTCTTGTCGTCGGCTTTGTCGCCACTGGCCTGACCTTCGGCATCGGCCAACTCCTGCTCGCCACCGTCCGCCCAACCTGGGCACGTCTGCTCGTAGCCGCAGCGTTCGTTGCCCCGGCCGTGGTTGCCGGCTTCCATGCCACCCATGGCATCGTGAAGCACACCATGCCGTCGGAGACATGGCAGGTCGTCTTTTCGGTCATCGGAGCCGTCGCGGTCGGCATCGTCGCCTTCACGCGCATCACTGGGATGGCGGCGTCCGGCCCTGCGACCGGGCATACATCCCACGCCTGACCCGCGACATCCATCGGAGCAAGACCAGGCAGCGAACACCATTGTCGCCCGCGTCATCCAGTTGGCCCGATAGGGAACGGAGTTACAGAGCATCGATCGTGCCGCCTGTCACGGAACGGTGGAGCTTGTCGGGATCGGCACCGGCATCACGGCCAGAGGAACCTCGGTCTCGAAGCGTTTCGTCAGGGCTGGCGGAGCGGCGAAATGCGCAGCCCGCTGGCCGGTTCAATGGCTGTATCCGCCTGTGGTCGCCGGTCAGGTCTCTATGACCAATGCCAGGACCACCACCATCTCCGTCATCTGTCCGTCCGGCGCCCGCTCAAAACGGCCTCTTCAATGGCCTGATCTGGCCGAAGGACGGCTTCGCCTCGAGCGCCTAAGCCACAACGGCTGGTCTCGACTTTCTTCCCCTGCCGGCTGCGCCGTCATTCCTCGCGAAACAACAAAGTCGCGCCTGCGCCATCCTCCGCTGCGCTGCGGTCGCAAGCGATGTGTCGTCGCTCGCCTCCGTCCGGTCGATCGCCATCGAGGCCGCAATGGTGCGGGCTCGAAACGGAAAACGGAGACTTACAATGGCGACCATCGGCACCTTCAAGAAGACCGGCTCGAACGAATTCACCGGCGACATCGTCACCCTCAGCGTCCAGGCCAAGGGCGTGCGCATCGTCCCCGACCTGCGCGCCAACGGCGAGAACGCCCCCAGCCACCGGGTCCTGGTCGGCCGCGCCGAGATCGGCGCCGCCTGGTCCAAGCGCTCCAACGAGGGCCGCGATTATCTGGGCCTCAAGCTCGACGATCCGAGCTTCAATGCTCCGATCTACGCCAACCTCTTCGATGACGAAGACGGCGAGGGCTACTCGCTGATCTGGTCCCGCCCCAACGGCCGCCGCGGAGACTGAGGCGGCGTACGAGGCCCCGGCCGAAAGGCCGGGGTCGCCTTCCTGCTCAAATCGCACCCAGTCGCAGATGCGTGCCCCAAATAGTCGGGCCACACCGAAGTCGCGCCCTCCGGCTTTACTGCAAAAGCCAGCCCGCAGAACCTTCGTTTCGTCAGCGACAACGGCTCGATTGCCCGAATCAGCAAGTCGGCGCCAGCGCAACACGGCCCTCCGGCGATGTCTTTGATCTGGCCGAAGCGGTCTAATGCGACTAAAATAGCCGTAGTTCTGGAGCGCGCGCCGGTTGCGATGGGAGGTGATCATGCATGATCACCGCCCGACAATCACGGGCCGCACGCGCGTTGCTGGGTTGGACGCAGGAGACGCTCGCTGACAAGGCCCGCATATCGCTGACAGCGCTCAAACGCCTCGAATCCGAAAGCGGACTCGATGTGTACGAGACGACACGCGATCAGGCACGCAGGGCCTTGGAAGGCGCCGGCATCGTCTTTCTGTCGACCGACCGAGGGCAAGGAGTGCTGCTGGTCGATGATCGCAGAAACAAGCCGAACCGATCTACCGGTTTACGCTGACCCGTGGGCCGCCAGGCCCCTCGTCATTCGCACGGTCGCCATTTCGGACCAAACTTGGTTAATGGACAGGCGTCACGTATCCGCCGAATCTACACCATGATCGAATCATTCCAGGACATCGCGCCGTCGGGGCAAGATCTCACCGACTACGACAAGTCGCACGTCAAACTCTACATGCGCTTGCTGGACGCAGCCGCTGACGGCGCGCATTGGGAAGAAGCCGTGCGGGTGCTGTTCGGCCTCGATCCCGCCCGTGAGCCCGAACGCTGCCGACGCATCCACGACAGCCATCTCGATCGCGCCCGCTGGATGACACATACCGGCTATCGTCACCTCCTGCGACCGGCACACGGCTGACAGGTTCGCAACCCCGTGTGATGCCTTTTCGACATCACGCAATGCCCTCCTCCGGGCTTCCAACATCCTCTTCGCGCAGCGAAAAATCACACGCTCGACTTACGCGCACCACGCGGGGGAGTTGATGCGATGAGGCACGATACATCAGACTGGCGAGACGACCGCAGCTACGACTTCTTCGATACTCTGCCGATCGAAGGTCTCGCCTGGGAATGCCTTCGTAGATACCAGCCGTATCAGGACGATTACGCCGGCCTGGTCGATGCCGGCGTCGAGACACATCCGTTGCCTGACGACATGCAGCAGCGCTGGGGGTTGCGATTTCCCCGCAAGACCAAGTCGTTCTGCCATGCAGCAACAGGTGGTGTGGTCGCCGTCGAACGACCCCGCCGTCCTCTTTCTGACAACCCGGCCGAATTTTCTGCCTTTCGCTTCAAACAGCCTCACCGACAGGTTCGTCGCGGGGCGTGACGGCCCTGAAGGATCATATTCCGGTCTTCCCGACCATGACCTCCAGATTCTCTTTCTTCCCGGCACATCCCCAAACGATCAGCTTGCGGTGGTCATTCCCATAGATGACGACATCCTTGATCGTATCGATGCACTGACACGCCTCTCCCGCGCCTCGCTCCAACGTCCACCGTTGCGCGACACGCGCATGACTGTCGAGCAGCGCCGTCGCTTTCGCCTCAAACTCCGCGCCGCAGATGGCCGCATGAATGGCGCGACCTATCGCGAAATCGCCATCGCAATCTATGGCGCGGCGCGTATCGATACCGAACCCTGGAAGACCTCGCCCCTGCGTGATGCCGTGATCGCCTTCGTCGAAGCCGGAATGGCGCTCATCAATGGCGGCTATTTGCACCTGCTTCGGCATCGCCGTCGCACCTAACCTGTGCGAGCGACCGGGGTGGGTAATTTAGCCAACCCAAGTCCCCCATCCTTCCCGCCGACCGTTCTCCGCCACCGTGGTCGCTGTCAGCCGCTGATCGCCAGCGGCCCCCAGCAACCCCACGGAGGCCCGCCCCATGCGACCCGATACCGCCGCGCTCCCGCCACGTTACCTGCGGACCAAGGAAGCCGCTGAATTTCTCAGCCTGTCCGCCCGTACCCTCGAAAAGCACCGCACCTACGGCACTGGCCCGGCCTACCGCAAACTCGGTGGGCGCGTCGTTTATTCCGTCGACGATCTCGAAACCTGGGCCGAACGCGGGGCAGTGACCTCGACGTCCGATCCGCGCGGCTCCGTGCTTCCCGCAAAGCGCCAGACGCTACCGACCGGCCAGATCGCCGGCCGATACGCACGCTGATCGCGGCTGGTCCCTTTCATGGTGGTGCGGCGTCGTGACCCTTCGGAGCGCGGGCAGCTCGACCTGTTTCGCGCGCTCCCCGGCGACTTCGCCCCACGAGACGCGCAGGATCTCATGGCCTATCCCTTCTTCTCCCTCTCGAAATCGCACCGCATAGCGCCGATCGATTTTTCGGCGGGCGGCGTCTCTATCCGGGTCGAGGCCGTTCCCGATCATGGCATGGCAACGATCTGGGACGCCGACATCCTGATCTGGGCGGCCAGCCAGATCGTTGAGGCCCGCGACGCCGGGCTCCGCACCTCCCGGCTGATGGCGGCGACACCGTATGAGATCCTCACCTATGTCGGTCGCGGCACATCCATGCGCGACTATCAGCGGCTCAAGGCCGCGCTGGACCGGCTGCAATCGACCACCATCTCGACATCGATCCGCCAGCCCACCGAGGGCCGCCGCCACCGTTTTTCATGGATCAACGAATGGCAGGAGCGCACCGAACGCAATGGACGGCCGGACGGCATCGAACTGATCGTCCCCGACTGGTTCTACAAAGCCGTCCTCGATGACGCGCTCATCCTCACCATCGACCCGGCCTATTTCCATCTCACCGGCGGCCTCGACCGCTGGCTCTACCGCATCGTGCGCAAACACGGCGGCCGCCAGCGCGACGGCTGGCGTTTCGACCTGCGCCACCTCCACGTCAAATCCGGCAGTCTGTCGCCGTTCAAACGCTTCGCGTTCGAGCTGCGCGACATCGTGCGGCGCCAGCCGCTACCCGGCTACGTCCTGTCGCTGGAGGTGGAAATGGGCGGGCGAACGCTGCTCGCTTTCGAGCCGCTCGCGGCCTGTGGAAAACCTGTGGACGGGCTCGTGCTATCGGGAACCCGGACTATCGTGCCATCGGGAACCCGAGGCTCGTGCTATCAGGAACCCAAACCGGCCTTAACGTCTGGAAATCGCAGGCGGATTCGCGCCCTTAACTTAGAGTCTAACCAAGAATCTAACCTTGAAGAGCGCGCGCGCGATGTGGAAAACCTCATCCGCGACGCTGCCAGAAGCCTCAGTGTAGCGGCCAAAAAGAGCGTCCCGACCGCACAGTCCGGCCCGCAAAGGGCTTCCGGCAACATCCTGTCATCCAACGTCGGCGATCCCGAAACGCCCCGGCTTCCCCTCGATCCACCGGGGGAACGCCGATGATCGTCGCGCTTCTCAATCAGAAAGGCGGGGTCGGGAAGACGACGCTCGCGCTCCACCTCGCCGGTGAACTCGCCGGGCGCGGCCGGCGTGTCACGCTGATCGACGCGGACCCGCAAGGCTCGGCGCTCGACTGGTCCGAGCAGCGCAGCCATGAGGGCCTGCCACGCTCGTTCGGCGTCGTCGGCCTGGCGCGCGATACGCTCCACAGCGAAGCGCCCGAGCTGGCGCGCGATGTCGATCACATCGTCATCGACGGCCCGCCGCGCGTCGCCGGCCTCATGCGGTCGGCATTGCTCGCCGCCGACCTCGTGCTGATCCCGGTGCAGCCGTCACCGCTCGACGGCTGGGCCTCGGCCGAGATGCTTTCGCTCCTGTCGGAAGCGCGCATCTACCGGCCACAGCTCGTCGCCCGTTTCGTTCTCAACCGCTGCGCCGCGCGCACCGTCATCGCTCGCGAGACGGCCGAGACGCTGGCCGATCACGATCCGCCGGTGCTCGCCAGCACCATCGGCCAGCGCGTCGTCTTCGCCGACGCCGCGCAGTCCGGGCGGCTCGCCTCGGAGATCGACAGCCGCTCGCCCGCCGCCCGCGAAATCGCCGCGCTCGCATCCGAGATCGCGCGGCTGCGCATCGGCGACGGAGGCGCGTCATGACGGTCCGCGTCGAAAAGCGCGGCTTCGCTACGCGCCCCGCCGATCCCGAGCAATGGATCAAGACGGCCGAGAGCCCGCCGCGCGCATCCGAGGCGACCGCCTACACGGCGCGGCTCACCATCGACGTGACGCCCGCGCTGCGCGGTCGGATCAAGATCGCGGCCTTCGGGCGCGGCGTCACCGTCGCCGACATGCTGCGCGAGCTGCTCTCTCGCGAATTTCCCCCGACCCCAGGAGACCGCACATGACCGGCACCGCGGCCCCCCGCGAGCGCGGCGGCCCGATGCCGTTCGCGCTCATCCATGATCGCATGACCCGCGTCGAACTGACGTGGATCGAGAAGAAGATCGAATACTGGATCAGGTTCGGCCAGGCGGCGAACGAACAAATCCTCGACCGTCGCCAGCGCGTTCTCTCTTTCCGGCCGAACACCGTCTTCGCCTTCGTGCGATGGGCGGCGAACGACTTCGGCACGATCATCTCGCGCATCGACATCGTGCGTGCGGTCGAACCGGGCGAGGCTTACCAGACGCTGCCTTTCGTGCGGCCGGGCGGCGAAATCCTGCTGAAGATCGAGGGCTGGCCGAAGGTCGAGGACGTGCTGCGCCACGTCGATGCGATCGAGGCGATCGGCATCGATGCGGACGCCGTTTCGCCGGAGCACTGGCGGCACGTCCACAACCGGATGGCCGCCGCCCATCAGCCGCGCGCCTATACGCTCGAACAGCACCGAGCCTTCCTCCTGCGCAGGAAGGTCCAGCCATGACGCGCGCCAGCCTCGTCCTCGTCACGGCGCTCGCCACGATGGGCGTCGGCTATCCGGCGCTCACGCCGATGCCGATCAAGCTCATGTGGAACGCCTCGGCCAGTGCGCCCATCGGCTTCTACACGATCAACTTCGACGGGCCGTTCGACGTCACCGATCTTGTCGCGGTCGACGCACCCGAACCGCTCGCCACCTTCATGGCCGAGCGCGGCTATCTGCCCAAGGGCGTGCCGCTGCTCAAGCGCGTTCTCGGCGTTTCCGGGCAGACCGTATGCCGCTCGAACCTGACCATCACGGTCGATGGCGTCGAGATGGGCAAGGCGCTGCAGCGTGATCGCGTGGGGCGCGATCTGCCGGCCTGGCAGGGCTGCCGCCGCATCCAGACCGGCGAAGTCTTCCTCATGAACTGGCAGGTCCGCGACAGCCTCGACGGCCGCTACTTCGGCCTGACGTCCACCGACCAGATCATCGGCCACGCGGTCCCGCTGTGGACCGACGAAGACGGCAATGGCCGCTTCGAGTGGCGCGCGCCGACGCGCTGACGGCTTCCCCCATCGGCGGGAGCGGTGCTCGCCGATGCTTTTTCAACGCCACCGCAAAGGAAGCAATCATGCCTCAGATTGGTGAATTCGCGCGCGAAGAGACCGGCTTCACCGGCAACCTTCAAACGCTGTTGCTCGTCCAGGACGTCATCATCGTTCCGGCCGAGCCGTCCGACGCCGAAAACGCACCCGACTATCGCGTTCACGTCTTCGATGCCACGAACAACGAAACAGGCGCGGAGATCGGCGCGGGCTGGAAGCGCACCGGCGAGAAGGCCGGTGAATATGTCGCGTTGCTGATCGACGATCCGACTTTTCCGCAGCCGATCCGCGCCAACCTGTTCCGCGACGACGATTCCGGGAGCGCCTGGTCGCTGCACTGGTCGCGTCCGCGCGACCGAGCCGAGAAGGACTGACCGATGCCTGCTCGCCGTCCATCGACGAGCCATCGGAGTGCGCGCGGGCGGCATAACGCCACCCGTCGCATGGCTCTCTTTCTCCTTTCCGGCCTGATCCTCGCGGCGAGCGCAACCGGCGCTGTTCTTGCACAGTCGGCACCGGCTACACGCATCGCCCCGGTCGATCCGCACGCTGCCCACATCACCGAGGCGGCGCAGCGGTTCGGCATCCCCGAACGCTGGATTCGCGCCGTGCTGCGCGCCGAGAGCGCGGGCGACGTGCACGCGATCTCGTCGGCGGGCGCGTTGGGGCTGATGCAGGTCATGCCCGATACGTGGGCGGGCTTGCGCGCCCGCTACCGTCTCGGCCGCGACCCTTATGACCCGCACGACAACATCATGGCGGGCACGGCCTATCTGCGCGAAATGTGGGACCGCTATGGCGATGTCGGCGCGATGCTCGCGGCCTACAACGCCGGTCCCGGCCGCTACGACGACCATCGCTCGACCGGCCGCGCGCTGCCGGCCGAAACGCGGGCCTACGTCGCCGCGCTCGTGCCGGCTCTCGGCGGCGCGGCTGCACCCGAAACGTCAGTCCGGCGATCCGATCCGCCACCCGATTGGCGTGAGGCGGCGATCTTCGTCGTGCGTTCCGCCGATGCTCACTCCGCAGCGCCGCGGTCGGCCAATGAGCGTTCGGACGAGAGCCGATCCTCCGTCACGGCGAGGCCATCCGGTCCGGCCGCAACATCGGATTCGCCCCTTGTCGTCGCACGCTCCACCCCAGGAGAGCGCCCATGAGCGTGCGGGCCGCCATTCGCACGCAATCGTGTTCCGGCGTGTCAGGGAGGGGGCAAGGGGCAGAGGCAGGCACAACAACCGGACGATGGCGAGATAAAAAGGCGCACGGTGCGCTTCGGTCGGTCGGTTGTTTTTGCTTGGGTTTTCGGCGCGTTTCGCACCGTGCCGCGCTTTCGCGCACCGTGCGCCGCGCGCCCATCTTACTGATTTTCTTGTTCCTTTTGCACCGTGCGGGGCTCCGCCATGGCCGATGACAGCGAAATTCGCGTCCGGCCTGGGCGCATCCGCTCGACCCGCGCACAGCAGGCCCGGCCTTTCATTTCGCAGGCGCTCGCCGCCGCGCAGAAGGCCGGGGGCCGCGTCTCCCGTTCCGGCAAGATCACGCCCGGCAACCGTTCGCGCTTCGGGCGCGGCCAGCGCGCCAGCATCCAGGCCAATCGCCTGCTGACCGGCCGCTCGCGCATCGTCGTCATCAAGACCCGCGTGGTGCGCCATAGCGCGCGCGCCGCGCCGCTGGCTGCGCACCTGACCTATCTGCGCCGCGACGGCGTGACCCGAGACGGGGAGAAAGCGCGGCTGTTCGGCCCTGAAGGCGATAACGTGGACGCCCGCGACTTCGCGGCGCGCTGCGAGGATGACCGGCACCATTTCCGCTTCATCGTCTCGTCCGAGGACGCCGTGGATATGGCCGACCTCAAGGACCACGCCCGCGAGCTGATGGGGCAGATGGAAAAGGATCTCGGCACGAAGCTCGATTGGGTCGGCGTCGATCATTGGAACACCGACAATCCCCACATCCATATCATCCTGCGCGGCCGCACCGACGACGGCCAGGATCTCGTGATCTCCCGCGACTATATCAAGGAGGGAATGCGCGCCCGCGCGCAGGATCTCGTCACCCAGGAACTTGGGCCTCGCACCGATCTGGAGATCAACCGCAATCTGGAGCGGCAGGTCGAAGCCGAACGCTGGACGCAGCTCGACCGGCAGCTTGTCCGCGACGCCGGCAAGTCGGGCATCATCGACCTCGCTCCGCAGCCCGGCCAGCAGCCAGACGAATTTCACGCGCTGAAGGTCGGCAGGCTGCGCACCCTCGAAATCCGTGGGCTGGCCGGACAGGTCGGACACCAGCAATGGTTCATCAAGGCCGAGGCCGAATCCACACTTCGCGAACTCGGCGAGCGCGGCGACATCATCAAGCGGATGCACCGGGCGCTCACCGAACGCGGCATCGAACGCGGCTCGGCCAGCTATGTCCTCGCCGGGGAGAGCCTCGATGTTCCCGTTATCGGCCGCCTGGTCGAACGCGGCCTTGACGACGAGCTGAAGGGAACGGCCTACGCCGTGGTCGACGGTGTGGACGGCCGCACCCATCACATCAGGCTGCCGCATCTCGACGCCACCGGCGACAGCCCGCCGGGATCGATCGTCGAGCTGCGCGCCTACGAGGACGCGAAAGGCGAGCACCGTGTCGCGCTCGCCGTCCGCTCCGATCTCGATCTCCAGCATCAGGTGAGCGCCACCGGCGCAACCTGGCTCGACCGGCAATCCATCGCCCGCGAACCCGTCGCCATGTCGGACGGCGGTTTCGGCGCCGAAGTGCGGGACGCGATGCGGCAACGCACGGAGCATCTGGTCGGCGAAGGTCTCGCCGAGCAGCAGGGGCGCCGCGTCATCTTCAACCGCAACCTGATCGATACGCTCCGCCGCCGCGAAGTCGATGCCGTGGCCAGCAGATTGGCGAAGGAGACCGGCCAGCCATTCAAGCCGGCCGAAAGCGGCGAATATGTCGCCGGCACCTATCGCCAGCGCCTGACGCTCGCCTCCGGCCGCTTCGCCATGATCGACGACGGCCTCGGCTTCCAGCTCGTGCCCTGGTCGCCATCCCTCGACAAGCAGCTCGGCCGCCACGTCTCCGGCGTCGCCCGCGACGGCGGCGGCGTCGATTGGGATTTCGGCCGCAAGCGCGGGCTCGGCCTCTAGCCTCAACCAGAAAGGAACATCGCAATGTCCGCGACCAAAATCCTCTGGGGACAGATTCTGATCGTCCTCCTCATCGTCCTCTCCACCACCTGGGGCACGACCGAATATGTCGCCTGGAGCCTCGGGTTTCAGGCGCAGCTCGGGCCGCCCTGGTTCGTCCTGTTCGGCTGGCCGTTCTACCATCCACCCGCCTTCTTCTGGTGGTGGTTCTCCTATGATGCCTATGCGCCGGAGATCTTCACCCAGGGCGCGTTCATCGCCGCGTCCGGCGGCTTCATCGCCATCGCCGTCGCCATCGGCATGTCGGTCTGGCGGGCGCGCGAAGCCAAGGACGCCGCGACCTATGGCTCGGCACGGTGGGCCGAGAAGGAAGAGGTGAAGGCTGCGGGGCTGCTCGATCCCGATGGCGTCATACTTGGCCGCTACGAGCGTGAGTATCTGCGCCATGACGGGCCGGAGCATGTGCTGTGCTTCGCCCCGACGCGATCGGGCAAAGGCGTCGGCCTTGTCGTGCCCTCGCTCCTGACCTGGCCCGGCTCGGCCATCGTCCACGACATCAAGGGAGAGAACTGGACGCTGACATCCGGTTTCCGCTCACACCACGGCCGCGTGCTCCTCTTCGATCCGACCAATCCGAAATCCTCGGCCTACAATCCCTTGCTCGAGGTGCGGCGCGGCGAATGGGAAGTGCGCGACGTGCAAAACATCGCCGATATTCTGGTCGATCCCGAAGGGAGCCTCGACAAGAGAAATCACTGGGAAAAGACCTCCCATTCGCTGCTCGTCGGCGCAATCCTCCACGTCCTCTACGCCGAGCCGGAAAAGACGCTCGCCGGTGTCGCCAACTTCCTCTCCGATCCGAAGCGCCCCGTCGAATCCACGCTGCGCGCCATGATGAAGACCGCCCATCTCGGCGAGGACGGGCCGCATCCCGTCGTCGCCAGCGCGGCGCGCGAGCTGCTGAACAAATCCGACAACGAGCGCTCCGGCGTCCTGTCCACGGCCATGTCGTTCCTCGGCCTCTACCGCGATCCCGTCGTCGCCGAGGTGACGCGGCGCTGCGACTGGCGCATCAGCGACGTCGTAGGCGGCGCGCGGCCGACGACGCTCTACCTCGTCGTGCCGCCGTCCGACATCAACAGAACAAAGCCGCTGATCCGGTTGCTGCTGAACCAGATCGGCCGTCGTCTGACCGAGGATCTGCAGGCGAAGGGCGACCGTCACCGCCTGCTCTTGATGCTGGATGAGTTTCCGGCGCTGGGGCGGCTCGACTTCTTCGAGAGTGCGTTGGCCTTCATGGCGGGTTACGGTCTCAAAGCCTTCCTGATCGCCCAATCACTCAACCAGATCGAAAAGGCATACGGCCCCAACAACTCCATTCTCGACAACTGCCATGTGCGCGTTTCCTTCGCCACGAACGACGAGCGCACCGCCAAGCGCGTGTCCGACGCGCTGGGCACCGCGACCGAAATGAAGGCGATGAAGAACTATGCTGGGCATCGGCTCTCGCCATGGCTCGGCCATCTGATGGTCTCGCGATCGGAGACCGCCCGCCAGTTGCTGACGCCCGGCGAGATCATGCAGCTTCCGCCGAGCGACGAAATCGTCATGGTCGCCGGCACGCCGCCGATCCGGGCGAAGAAGGCGCGCTACTATGAGGATGCCCGTTTCCGCGAGCGCCTGCTGTCGCCCCCCGAACTGAAACGTCCCGACAAGCCTCGCCCCGACGACTGGAGCAGCCTGCCGATCCCGGCGAGGCCGGAGGCGCTGGACGGGAAGCCTGCCGACCTGTCCGACGACGAAGACACCACCGATTCCGAACGCCGGCTGCAACCCGAACTCAGCCGCGCCAAGCCGGCGGAAAAGAAAGAACCCATCGCCAACGAGTTCGAAATCGAGCTTCCCGACGACACCGATGAGGACGCCATGCGCAATCGGCGGATGATCAGTCAGGTTCAGGGTGTCGCGCGCCAGGTGTCGCTCGACCCCGATGACGGCATGGACCTGTAAGCGCCATGACCAGCCATCGGAAAAAGTCGAAGTTCACGGTCTATCTGGACCCCGACGTGACGCAGGCGCTGGCGGATTTCGCGGCGCGCCGGGATCAATCGCAATCCATGATCGCCGAGGCCGCCATTGCATCCTTCCTGTCGCCGGACGATGCCGAGCGGCGCGAGGCGGTCGTCGCCAAGCGCCTCGACCAGATCGACCGCCGCATGACCCGCTTGGAGCGGGACGTCGGCATCGCTGTCGAAACGCTGGCGGTGTTCATCCGGTTCTGGATCACGACCACGCCGGCCTTGCCGGAGCCTGCGGCGCAGGCGGCACGCGCCAAGTCAGCCGAGCGGTATGAGGCTTTCATCACCGCGCTCGGCCGGCGCCTCGTCAAAGGGCCGAAGCTGCGACAGGAGATCCCCGAAGACGTCTCCGAGTCGGACCCCTGACGATCTCGCGCGTCATCTGGTGAGCCCGGCGACGGCATCAAGATCAGGGCTCCACCGCCGTTCTCCTGTATTTGCACGCCACGCTACTACTACGACCGATACTTGTTGAACCCGCCCGATTTCGGGCTCTTTTAATTGACCCCATTCCGGGGACTGTCTGTCGCGCCTCGTGAACGAACGGGGCCGACATGACTGCCAACCACCAAAAACCAGAAGCCATTGCACGCGGCGCGCGGATGCTGCGCACGGCGCTTGGTCCGGCCATCGCCCGGTTTCTTGAAGAGCCCGCCGTCGTCGAGGTGATGCTGAACCCGGATGGCCGTATCTGGGTCGATCGGCTGTCCGAAGGTCTAGCCGATACCGGCGAGACGATGTCACCCGCCGATGGCGAACGCATCGTGCGCCTGGTCGCCCATCATGTCGGCGCGGAAGTCCACGCCCGAAGCCCTCGTGTCTCGGCTGAACTGCCCGAGACCGGCGAACGCTTCGAGGGGCTGTTGCCGCCTGTGGTCACTGCCCCGGCCTTCGCCATCCGCAAGCCCGCCGTCGCCGTCTTCACTCTCGACGACTATGTGGCCGCCGGCATCATGTCCGGCGATCAGGCGGAAGCGTTGCGCTCGGCTGTCACCTCCCGCGCCAACATCCTCGTCGCTGGCGGCACCTCGACCGGCAAGACCACGCTGACCAATGCGCTGCTGGCGGAAGTGGCGAAGGGCACCGATCGCGTCGTCATCATCGAAGACACCCGCGAACTGCAATGCACCGCCCCGAACCTTGTCTCCATGCGCACCAAGGACGGCGTCGCCACACTCTCCGATCTCGTCCGGTCCTCACTGCGCCTGCGGCCCGACCGCATCCCGATCGGCGAAGTACGCGGGGCCGAAGCGCTCGATCTGCTCAAAGCCTGGGGCACCGGCCACCCAGGCGGCATAGGCACCATCCACGCAGGCACCGGCATCGGGGCTCTGCGCCGGCTCGAACAGCTCATCCAGGAAGCCGTCGTCACCGTGCCGCGCGCCCTGATCGCCGAGACCATCGACCTTGTCGCCGTCCTTTCCGGCCGCGGCTCCGCGCGCCGGCTCGTCGAACTCGCCCGCGTCGAAGGGCTCGGCGCCGACGGCGACTACCGCATCACCCAAGCCATCCCTTTGGCCATCCCCACCAGCACAGGAGAATCCGCATGATCCACACCACCATGCGCGTGCGTCGCATGATCGCGACCGCCGCCGCCTTCACCTACGTCAACCTGATCCTCATCCCGGCCGCCCACGCGTCCGGTTCGTCGATGCCGTGGGAAGCGCCGCTTCAGAAAATCCTCCAGTCGATCGAAGGGCCAGTGGCCAAGATCGTCGCCGTCATCATCATCATCGCGACCGGCCTGGCGCTCGCTTTCGGCGATACCTCGGGCGGCTTCCGCAAGTTGATCCAGATCGTCTTCGGCCTGTCGATCGCCTTCGCGGCCAGCTCGTTCTTCCTGTCCTTCTTCTCGTTCGGCGGCGGGGCGCTTGTCTGATGGCGGGCTTCGAGCAACTCGACGTGCCGGGCTTCACCGTCCCGGTCCACCGCGCGCTGACCGAGCACATTTTGCTCGGCGGCGCTCCGCGTTCCATTGCGATCTTGAATGGGACGCTGGCCGGGGCCGTGGGCCTCGGCCTGCGCCTCTGGCTGGTTGGACTGCTCATCTGGGCTGTCGGGCATTTCGCGGCGGTCTGGGCCGCCAAGCGCGATCCGCTCTTCGTCGAGGTCGGCCGCCGCCATCTGCGCATCCCCGGTCAGCTGTCGGTCTGAGGGAGGCACAATCATGATGAACCTTGCCGAATATCGCCGCACCGCCAGCCGCCTGGCCGACTTCCTGCCATGGGTCGCGCTCGTCGCCGAAGGCGTCGTGCTGAACAAGGACGGCTCGTTCCAGCGCACGGCGCGCTTTCGCGGTCCCGATCTCGATTCCGCCGTCGCGGCCGAGCTGGTCGCCGTCGCCGGACGCATCAACAACGCCTTCCGCCGTCTCGGTTCCGGCTGGAGCATTTTCGTGGAGGCGCAGCGCTCCGAAGCTGCGACCTATCCCGCGAGCCAGTTTCCCGATCCGGCCTCCGGCCTGGTCGACGCCGAGCGCAAGGCCGATTTCGAGGAAGCCGGCGCGCATTTCGTGTCGTCCTACTTCCTCACCTTCCTGTTCCTCCCGCCAGCCGGGGAAGCGGCACGCGCCGAGACATGGCTTTACGAGGGCCGCGAGCGCTCCGGCGTCGATCCGCATGAGATCCTGCGCACCTTCACCGATCGCACCGACCGCGTGTTGGCATTGCTCGATGGATTCATGCCGGAATGCGCGTGGCTCGATGATAGCGAGACGCTGACCTATCTGCATTCCTGCGTTTCCACGAAGCGCCATCGCGTTCGCGTGCCGGAAACGCCCATCTATCTCGACGCGCTTCTGGCTGACCAACCGCTCATCGGTGGACTGGAGCCGCGCCTTGGCAACGAGCATCTGCGCGTCCTCACCGTCACCGGCTTTCCGACCGCGACGACGCCCGGCCTGCTGGACGACCTTAACCGCCTGGCCTTTCCCTACAGGTGGAGCACCCGCGCGATCCTGCTCGACAAGGTGGATGCGACTAAGCTGCTGACCAAAATCCGGCGGCAATGGTTCGCGAAGCGCAAGAGCATCGCGGCCATCCTCAAGGAAGTGATGACCAACGAGGCGTCGGCGCTTGTCGATACCGACGCCGCGAACAAGGCGCTCGACGCCGATATGGCCTTGCAGGAGCTTGGGGCCGACGTGGCGGGCATGGCCCATGTGACGGCCACAATCGCGGTATGGGACGCCGATCCGCGTCTTGCCGACGAGAAATTGCGCCTTGTCGAGAAGGTCATTCAGGGCCGCGACTTCACGGCCATGGTCGAGACCGTCAACGCCGTGGACGCCTGGCTCGGCAGCTTGCCCGGCCATGCCTATGCCAACGTCCGTCAGCCGCCCATCAGCACTTTGAATCTCGCCCACATGATCCCGCTTTCAGCGGTGTGGGCGGGGCCGGAACGGGACGAGCATTTCGGTGCGCCCCCCTTGCTTTACGGCAAGACCGAAGGCTCGACCCCGTTCCGGTTATCCCTTCACGTCGGCGACGTCGGCCACACTCTCGTCGTCGGTCCGACCGGCGCGGGGAAGTCCGTCCTGCTCGCGCTCATGGCCTTGCAGTTCCGCCGCTACGACCGTGCCCAAGTCTTTGCGTTCGATTTCGGCGGCAGCATCCGCGCTGCCGCGCTCGCCATGGGCGGCGACTGGCACGACCTTGGCGGCGGGCTGACCGAAGGTTCTGACGCTTCCGTATCGCTCCAGCCGCTCGCGCGCATCCACGACACTTACGAACGCGCCTGGGCCGCCGACTGGATCGTGGCAATCCTGATGCGCGAAGGCATCGCGATCACGCCGGAGGTGAAGGAACACATCTGGACGGCGCTGACCTCGCTGGCCTCCGCGCCCGCCGAGGAACGCACCATCACCGGCCTCGCGGTGCTGCTGCAATCCAACGATCTTAAACAAGCCCTTCGCCCATATTGCGTCGGCGGTCCCTACGGCCGGCTGCTCGACGCCGAGGCTGAACACCTCGGTTCGGCCGACGTGCAGGCATTTGAAATCGAAGGCTTGGTCGGGACCGGCGCGGCCCCAGCCGTGCTTGCCTATCTGTTTCACCGCATCGGCGACAGGCTGGATGGGCGGGCGACGCTGCTCATCATCGACGAAGGCTGGCTGGCGCTGGACGATGAGGGATTCGCTGGCCAGCTTCGCGAATGGCTCAAAACGCTGCGCAAGAAGAACGCCAGCGTCATCTTCGCTACGCAGAGCCTGTCCGACATTGACGGCAGCAACATCGCGCCGGCGATTATCGAGAGCTGCCCGACGCGGTTGCTCCTGCCGAACGAACGCGCCATCGAACCGCAGATTACGGCGATCTATCGCCGCTTCGGCCTCAATGACCGCCAGATCGAGCTAATCGCCCGCGCGACGCCCAAGCGGGATTACTACTGCCAAAGCCGCAGGGGCAACCGCCTGTTCGAGCTGGGCCTGTCCGAAGTCGGGCTCGCGCTCTGCGCCGCATCTTCGAAATCCGACCAGACCCTCATTGCGAACCTGATCGCCGAGCACGGCCGCGACGGCTTTCTCGCCGCGTGGCTTCGCGCCCGCGATGCCGGATGGGCCGCCGATCTCATTCCGAACTTCCCCCAAGCCGAAAAGGAGTCCTGACCATGAATACCCGTCGTTTCCGCTCGCGCGCCATCGTGCTTGCCGCAACCATGCTTGCCGTCTCGCCTATGCTGGCGACGCAGGCCCATGCGCAATTCGGCTTCGGCCGGATCGTCTATGACCCGACGAACTACGCGCAGAACCTTCTTACCGCCGCGCGCACGCTGGAGCAGATCAACCACCAGATCACCTCGCTTCAGAACGAGGCGACCATGCTCATCAATCAGGCGAAGAACCTGGCGAGCTTGCCATACTCGGCGCTTCAGACGTTGCAGCAGAATGTGCAGCGCACCCAGCAGCTTCTTGGGCAGGCGCAGAATATCGCGTTCAACGTCGGTCAGGTCGATCAGGCGTTCCAGAGCCAATACGGAAATGTCTCGCTGTCGGCCACCGACGCGCAACTGGTGGCGGGGGCGCGTGACCGCTGGAAGAACACGGTTGGCGGCTTGCAGGACGCGATGCGTGTTCAGGCCGGTGTCGTTGGCAACATCGACGCTAACCGCACGCAAATGTCGGCGCTTGTCGGCCAGAGCCAGGGCGCGACCGGCGCGTTGCAGGCAACACAGGCTGGCAACCAGCTTCTCGCCCTCCAGTCGCAGCAGCTTTCCGACCTGATCGCTCTTCTCGCCGCCAACGGCCGCGCCGGTTCGCTCACCGAGGCCGAGCGCGCCACCGCCGCCGAACAGGGGCGCGAACAGCGCCGCCGCTTCCTGACGCCTGGCTCCGGTTATCAGCCGGGCAACGCGCAGATGTTCAACAACGGCAACTGAGAGCCAGAAGGGGAGCACTGTCATGGACGGCAAGATGCTGGCCCGGCTGGGCGCAATCATATTCGTCGCGGTCGCCATCACGGCGACCGCGATCGAGATGACCCGCAAGGAAGAGGCTCCGGCATCCTCGCCGGTCAGCCTTCATGAGCCCTCGCGCGATCCGCTGCGCGAGGGCCAACGCCGGTGCCAGCAGCTCGGCCAGAAGGCGGCCGAGGATAGTGAATGCCTGCGCGTCTGGGCGGAGACGCGCGACCGTTTTCTCGGCCGCACGTCCGCACCGTCGTCGCCCACTCCGATCGAAGGGCGCTGATCCATGGGCGGCGCTGGCGTCATCGACAACTTTCTTGGGGTCTTCACCCGCTATATCGACTCCGGCTTCGGGCTTCTGTCCGGCGAGGTCGCTTTCGTGGCGACCACGCTCATCGTCATCGACGTGACGCTGGCCGCGCTGTTCTGGTCGTGGGGCGCGGATGACGACATCATGGCGCGGCTGGTGAAGAAGACGCTGTTCGTCGGCGTCTTCGCCTATCTCATCGGCAACTGGAACAACCTCGCGAAGATCGTCTTCGACAGCTTCGCGGGCCTTGGGCTCAAGGCAAGCGGCACCAGCTTTTCGACCGCTGACCTGATGCGCCCCGGCAAGGTCGCACAGACCGGCCTCGATGCCGCCCGGCCGCTGCTCGAATCCATTTCCGACCTGATGGGCTGGATCGCATTCTTCGAGAACTTCATCCAGATCGCGTGCCTGCTCTTCGCCTGGGCGCTGGTGATCCTCGCCTTCTTCATCCTCGCCATTCAGCTTTTCGTGACGCTGATCGAGTTCAAGCTGTCGACGCTGGCCGGCTTTGTGCTGATCCCGTTCGGGTTGTTTGGCAAAACCGCCTTCATGGCCGAGCGCGTGCTTGGCAACGTGATTTCCAGCGGCATCAAGGTGTTGGTGCTCGCCGTCATCATCGGCATCGGTTCGACGCTGTTCAGTCAGTTTACGGCCGGCTTCGGCGGCTCGACCCCGAGCATCGACGACGCCATGGCCGTCGTCCTCGCCGCTTTGTCGCTGCTCGGCCTCGGCATTTTCGGTCCCGGCATCGCTTCCGGCCTCGTTAGCGGTGGCCCGCAGCTCGGCGCGGGCGCTGCCGTTGGAACCGGCCTTGCTGCTGGCGGCATGGTCCTGGCCGGCGCCGGCGCGGCTGGCCTCGCCGCGAAAGGCGGCGCAGCCGCACTTTCCACAGGTGCTGCCGCCGTGCGTGGCGGCGCGACCTCGGCGGGCGCAGCTTCCGCCGCCTTTAGCCTCGGTTCACTCGGCCAGTCCGGCGCGGCGGGCGTCGCATCTGGCATGGGCGGCGTCGGACGGGCGGCGGGCAGCGCGGCTATGTCGCCGCTTCGTCGTGCGAGCGCCAGCGTAAAATCCAGCTTCTCCGATGGCGTCAAATCCGGGCTCAGTGCGACCGGTGGCACCTCGACCATGGGAACGGTCGGCGGCGCGGCGGAAGCCCCGCCTGCATCGGCTCGGCCCGCCAGTGCGACGCCGGGCTGGGCACAGCGGATGCGCCAGTCCGGCCACACCATCCAGACAACCGCCCACGCCGTCCGCTCCGGCGACAGCCACGGCTCCGGTTCTTCCGTCAACCTCTCTGAAAGTGACCGCTCATGAATCTCTTCAAGCGTCCCGCCGCGCACTACGGCAAAACACCCCAACCCGAGACCCCCTATCAGAAGGCCGCACAGGTCTGGGACGAGCGTATCGGCTCGGCGCGCGTTCAGGCGAAGAACTGGCGCCATATGGCCTTCGGCTCGCTGGTTCTCTCCGCCGGCTTTGCCGCCGCGCTCGTCTGGCAGTCGGTCCAGGGGACCGTCGTTCCGTGGGTGGTACAGGTCGACAATCTCGGCCAGGCGCAAACCGTCGCGCCTGCCACCGCCGACTTCCGCCCGACCGATCCGCAGATCGCCTGGCATCTCGGCCGCTTCATCGAGCAGGTGCGCAGCATCCCCGCTGATCCGATCATTGTCCGGCAGAACTGGCTTCGCGCCTATGAATGGACCACCGATCGCGGCGCGGGCGCGCTCAACGACTATGCCCGCACCAACGACCCGTTCACCAAGGTCGGCAAGCAGCAGATCGCCGTGGACGTTTCGAGCGTCATCCGGGCTTCCCCCGACAGCTTCCGTGTCGCGTGGACGGAACGGCATTTTGAGAACGGCCAGCTCTCCGGCACGCAGCGATGGACCGCGATCCTCACCATCGCCGTGCAGCCGCCACGTGATGCCGAACGGCTGAAAGCCAATCCGCTCGGAATCTACGTCAACGCCATCAACTGGTCGCGAGAGATGGGCCAATGAAGCTTGCGCCCCGCAAATCCGCAATCGCCGCCGTATTGCTCTCCGCGACCATGCTCGCCGGCTGCGCTTCGACCAAGCCGCCGCAGATCAGCTATGACAATAGCGTCCCGCCGCTTCCGGCCATTCCCGCAGCCGTGACGGACGAGCGGCTGAAGCCGCTGCATGTTCCTCCGGCCTGGACCGTGGCGCGTGGCGGCCAGACCGCCAGCACAGCGACCGGCCGTGTCGAGAACGCCAATGCGGCGGCCCGCGTCCAGCCGCGCCGCGAAGGCTACTTCAACGCCATTCAGGTCTATCCGTGGTCGGAAGGCGCGCTCTATCAGGTCTATGCCGCACCGGGGCAGATCACCAATATCGCGCTTGAGCCGGGCGAAAATCTGACCGGCGCGGGACCGATCGCGGCCGGCGACACTGCCCGCTGGATCATCGGCGACACCGAATCCGGCTCCGGCGTCGCCCGCCGCGTGCATGTGCTGGTGAAGCCCACACGCGCCGACATCACCACCAATCTCGTCATCACCACCGACCGGCGCACCTACATGGTCGAGCTGCGTTCGGGCGAGAAACCCTATATGCCCGCCGTCTCCTGGTCTTATCCGCAGCCCGTAGGCGGGGGGCGTCAGGCCGTTCCGGCAACGCCGGTCATTCCGGTCGTCGCCGCGCGCAACTACCGCTATGGCCTGACCGGCAGCAGCAATCCGCCATGGAAGCCTGTCGCCGTCTATGACGACGGCCGCCGGGTCTATGTCGAGTTTCCGCGCGGGATCGTACAGGGCGAGATGCCGCCGATCTTCGTCATCGGCCCGGAAGGCGAAGCCCAGATCGCCAACAGCCGCATCCATCAACACATCCTGATCGTCGATCGCCTGTTCGGCGCGGCAGAGCTGCGCCTTGGCGGCGGCGACCGTCAGCAGACCGTCAGGATCGTCCGAACCGACGGGAGGCCGCAATCATGACCGAGACCGATACCAACGCCGCGCCGATGCGCCTGCGCGCCGAAGCCCCCCGCGTCACCCGCCTGTCGCGCAAGATGCTCGCCAGCGTCGCCGCCGTCGCCCTGGTCGGCATCGGCGGGGCGCTGATCTACGCTCTTCAGACCCGTGGCCCAGGCGATGGCGGAGAAGAACTCTATTCCACCGCCAACCGGCAGACCGCCGATGGTCTCGCCGGCCTGCCGCGCGACTACACCGGCCCGGTCCTTGGGCCGCCGCTGCCCGGCGATCTCGGCGGGCCGATCCTTTCCGCGCAGAATGCCGGCCAGCCTGTCGTGCCGCCCGTCGTGCCAACGCCCGGCGTCGACGAAGCCGAACAGCGCCGCCGCGCCGAGGAAGAGGCCGCGCGCCTCAGCACCGTCTTTTTCCAGTCACGACAGGGATCGACGGCCGCAGCAACACCGGGCGCAATGCCGGGCCTCGATCTCGGCGGCGTGGCCGGACAGCCAGCGACCGCACAGGACCGGCAGCTTGCCTTCCTCAATGCGGCGGCCGACCGGCGCACCGTGACGCCGGATCGCGTCACGCCGCCGGCGTCGCCCTTCGTGCTTCAGGCCGGGGCTGTCATCTCGGCGGCGTTGATTACCGGCATCCGCTCCGATCTTCCCGGTCAGATCACCGCGCAGGTCACGGAGAACATCTATGACAGCCCGACCGGAAGCATCCTGCTCGTGCCGCAGGGAACGCGGCTCATCGGCCAGTATGACAACAGCGTGCAGTTCGGGCAGCGCCGCGTGCTGCTTGTCTGGAACCGCCTCATCATGCCGAATGGCCGCTCCATTGTTCTTGAGCGCCAGCCGGGCGCGGACACGCAGGGCTATGCCGGTCTGGAGGATGGCGTCGATTATCACTGGTGGGATCTCGCCAAGGCCGCGGCGCTCTCGACGTTGCTCGGCGTCGGCGCGGAACTCGCCACCGACGACAATGACCGACTGATCCGCGCCATCCGCGACGGCGCGCAGGAGACCATCAATCAAGCTGGTCAGCAGATCGTCCAGCGCCAGTTGCAGGTCGCGCCGACCCTGACCATCCGGCCCGGCTTCCCGGTCCGCGTCATCGTCACGCGCGACCTGGTGCTCGAACCCTACAGGAGCTGACCATGACGAAGTTGAAGCTCGGCCCGATCATGGAGGAAAAGCCGGTCAAGGCCACGCTGGAGCTACCGGCGGCGCTGCATCGCGATCTCATGGCCTATGCTGAGGTGCTGGGACGACAGACTGGGCAGCCGGTGCGCGATCCTGTACAGCTCATCGTACCGATGCTGGAACGTTTCATTGCGACCGATCGCGGATTCGCCAAAGCCCGCCGAACGAAACCCGGCGGCGATGCTGGCTCATAATGCTGCACCCTGACGACGCGCCATCATCTTCGCCATGCTGACAAAGCGCCTGAGCGCCGGGTTATCGTTCTTCGGCGACCACACGCCACTGAAGGGAAGAACCTCTCCGGTGATCGGCCTGTAACAGATACCCGGCACATAGGCCGCCGTCGTTGCCTCGCTGGTCACGGTAAGCCCGCTACCTATTGCGACAAGCGTCAGCAGATTATCGCGCCCGACAAACTGCGATTGAATCTTCGGGTGGTGGCCGAGGTCAGCGACCCGCTGCACGAGATAGTCATGGACCTCCTGCCCCGGAGGCGCGTCGCTCACGATGAACGTCTCGTTTGCGAGATCGTGCCAGCTCACTTCGTCCCTTTGAACTAGCGCATGCGCTTCGGGCAGCACCACGAAAACGCGCTCGGACCAAAAATGCGCTGTTTCGCATCGCGGCCATTCTGAGGTGCCGGTCAGAAAGGCGATGTCCAATCGGAACTGCCGGATCGCCGCGACATGCTCTGCCGGATTGCCGTCCGCGACCTCAAGATGGACGCCCGCATGCTCTTCGGCGAAGCGCCGCAGCAGATCGGGGAGAAAACCGGACGCGAGCGACGAGAAAATGCCTATGCGGAGATGACCTTCTTTGGCACGGCCCACCGCATCCACGATCTCGGCACCTTCGTTGATATAGCGAAGAACCTTTCGAGCTCTGGATAACAACCGCTGCCCTGCCACCGTTAGGCACACACCCCCACTATGACGGTGGAACAACGCCGAGCCGAGCCCGTCTTCCATGTCGCGAATCCGGCGACTGATCGTAGACTCCTGCACACCAAGCGCCGCACCCGCCTTTCGAAAGCTTCCATGATCTGAAGCGGCAACGAAGTAACGCAGATGTCGAAAGTTCATACACTCACCTGAAGTTCGTCCTGCTAGATCCTTTTCCTGATTGCTTGAGGGAATCGCTGGGAAACCCGCTAACACGAAATTCTAACGCCGTTACAAAGTCCGAAATGGCGTTCCCTGACGCGCAGAGAACGCCAATCGGGCGTTATTCCACCGACTTTTCTATGAAGCCGAGGGTATTGGCGTTCTCGACAAGCGTCCGCACCTTGGCTCGGTCAAGACCGCCGGGCACATCCGCTTCGATCTCGAGTCTGAGCTTGACCTGACTACCGGGCAGCGTCGTGAGCTGTTCGACGATCGCTTCGACGATCTGATGGATGTCCCGCGCAGGCCTCTCCGGTGAGATCATTACCGCGCCGATGAACCGCGTCGGCCTTCTTTCGACGGGCGACCCGGCAGTGGGGCTGTCCGTGGATTGACCGCTGGGGAGTGCTGGGCTGTCGCCAGGCACCACAGGCGCGTCACCAGATCCGGGCTGCGCCGGCGCTGGACGATGCGCTTCGGCGACATCGGGTTTGACGATGACGCTGTCGCTGTCGATGACCACCGGCGCGTGGCCGGCCCGTTCGATCGCCAGCCCCAGATAGGTATCCGACTTCTCGTCCCATCGCTCGGCATAGGAGAACGGCCCTGGCAGCATCCCGCTCACGGCGGCCTGCACGGCCTTGACCAGCACGTCCTGTCCCTTGAGGCGTGGCAGGTAGATATAGCGGTTGAGATATTCCCGCAGGTCCTTCAGCGACAGGTGCGGTTTGTCATTCCAAATATACTTCTGAAGATCGCGGTCGAGACGCGACGGCCCCAGTTCGATAAGCAAGCCTTCTTCGGCCACCAGCTTCTTGCTGGCTCTCGCCAGCAACCCGTCCTGGGCGGGAATCTTGCCTGACACCCATTCCCAATCGGCCTGGGCGCTCTCCTGCACTGGGTAGTGCAGATAACACCACGCCTCCTTCAGACGCGTCTTCATCGTCTCGTTCGCCTCAGCCAGCTTGGCTTTGGCCAGCGCGCTGTCGCTCTGGGTCAGGTTGAGCCGCTCTGTATCGCGAACGATCTCTGTCCAGGCCAGCGAGGCGCGCACGGCGTCTTTCAGATGATCGAGCTGGCGGGTTTCCGCAGCGATGAACACCAGCATGTTGCGATAGACGCGCGGTGTGCTGCCGCGCTGCATGAGGATGTCCTTCGCTTCGACCAGCGCATCGGACCCATCACGTCCGCTGTGCGGATATTTGACGCCGAGCACCACGGCGCGCACGCCGCCGGCTTCATCGGGAACTTCGGCCGAGGACGCAGGCGCCACCTGAACGGCGTCGAAATGCCCGCGATCGGTGAGGCTATTCACATATTTGCCGAGTTCGGCGTCGATGGTCACATCGACCAGCGCCGCCTCGATCTGCGCCGCCTTGTCCGCCGCGATACGGTTGAGACTCGCCGACATCGAGTACCAGTAGCGGCCGAGATCGGCGTGCATGAATTTGGCCTGATTGGTCAGCCGGCGCAGCGCATCGCCGAAGATCGCCGGACGCTCGCCGGGCTGCACGACGCCGAGATTGATCTGCTTGTCATCGAGGCCGGTGTTTTGCTGCTGGTGCGTCGGCGCTGTGCCCATGAAGATCGCACGCGCGACCCGCCTCGTCGCCGAGTAGCGGTTCAGGTTGGGCGCGGATTGATCAACCTTGTAGGGGGTGGACGCCGTGCCATCGACATCGCCGGCGATGATCGATTGCCAGCTGACGTCGAGATAGTGGAGCAGTTCCGGTTCCACGCGCGGCGAACTCACCGCCACGCTGCCTGGCATGATCATCACCGACGGATCGGCGTTCATCCAAAGCTCGTGGATCGCTTGCGCCATCAGGCGCAGAACGCCACGTGTGCGCTGGAACTTTTCGAGCGAGCCCCAGCTCGTATAGAGCTGGTCGAACAGCTCGGGATGGATCGGATAGGCCTTCTCCAGCTTGCGCCGGTAGTCCTCATCGGCGCAGCCCTGCGGGAAATCGTTGGCGTTCTCGCGATAGAGCTTGGCGAATTGCTTGAGCGTATTGTCACGGTGATGGAACTTGTCGCCGGGGATTTCCTTGAACAGCCGCCGCCGGACGATCTCGTAGCTCTCTTCCTGGCTTGCCGGACGCCATGAGGACTCCACACGGCTGAACGTCTGCTTCAGACGCGCGAGCGCTTCCTGGCCGCCTTCGCCGCCGACCTCGATCTGCGACGCCGGCAAGGAGGCGACCAACAAGGTGCCGGGACTGGCCTTGACCGCCTCGGTCAGCGACTGGACGAAGGAGAGATTGGCGTCGAACGACCCCGACGGCAGCCCCTCGACCTTGTAGATTTGCCGCAGATAGGCGACCCACTCGTCGATCAGGATCAGGCACGGCGCGTATTTGTTGAAGAGGGTTTCAAGCAGATGCGAGCCCGGCGCGATGCCGCTGGCGTCATTCTCCGCCACCATGGCGAAGCCCTCGGCGCCACCGAGCTGCCAAGCCAGTTCCCCCCACGTTGTGCGGATCTTCAGGCCGCCATCGGCATTGAGGACGTCCTGCGGTCCGCGCGACGTGCCAACCAGCACCGCCCGGTTGACGCCCTTGGGAACGGTCAGCCCCTGCTTGTCGAGCAACTGGTCGAGTCCCGACAGGTCCTGCACCGGCGTCGGGCCGGCCATGTGATAGAGCGCCAGCATCGAGTGGGTCTTGCCGCCGCCGAAATTGGTTTGCAGTTCGACGACCGGATCGCCGCCGCTGCCGGACAGCCGCTTGGCGGCGCCGATCAGCAGTGCGCTCAACCCTTCCGTCAGATAAGTGCGGCTGAAGAACTGCTTAGGATCGCGGTACTCCGGGGGCGCGCTGCCGGAGTGGACTTTGGCGAGGTCGGCGGCGAACTCGGCTTGCTGAAACTCGCCGGTGGCGACGTCCTGGTGCGGCTCGACCACCTCGCGCCACGGCAGCAGGCCCGCGACCGTCTCGACCGAGATGTCGAGGCGCTGAGTCTTCCGCCGCTCCTCATTTCGTGCCAACTCGCTGAACTTCGTGCGCAGGATGGTGTCGCGCATTTTCGAGAGCTGTTCGGCGGTCTCGCCAGCGCTGATCGCCTCCATGAGACGGCGCATCGTATCGAGGGCGCGCTCGGCATCATCGTAGGTGAAGTTCTCATTGTGCGAGAGCTTGTTGCGCACATCGCCCAGCTCATTCACCAGCGATCGTTCGGCACGACCAAGGACGGCCTTGAACGCTTCGGACCAGAAACGGTCCATTGCGTTGAACAGCGCGGCCTGATCCCAGCCGACTTCGCCGTTGCTGTTGGGGCGCAGGTTCGGCAGCTTCTCCAGAACCTGGACCTGCCAGTGCCCCTTGAGAGAGGTTTCGAGCCGCTTTTCGACGAAGGGGATCAGCGCCGACGGCAGCAGTTCCATACCCTCGAACACATATTGGCGCGTACTTTTTGCCACGTTCTATACCCCTTCAAATATCCAGCCGGATCTGACGATCCCCGCTCGTGTCGTGGATGGCCGCCGCCGCCTTGGTCAGTTCCGTCCAATCGGCGATCAGGGCGTTGTAGGCTGTGGCCTCCTTCGCATCCTTCCGCTTGTTGGCGCTGATGTCATAGAGGCAGTAAGCGAGATCCTTCACGGCCTCGGCCTGGGTGTTGATCTTCTTCAGTAGGACGGCGGTGTCGTTGGAGATGCCGTCCTTCTCGTGCTGTCGGACCAGATGTTGGAGGCACTCCCACACCGTCAGGTGGCGGTCCTCCTCCGGGTTCCAATCGTCGTCCAGTTCGTCGCGCGACAGGATTCGGACCTTGCCGGCGGCGCTTTCGACGATGCCTGCATGTTTGACGCTTTCGACCGAAATCCCGCGCGCGCGGGCGAGGCTGTCAGCGGTTCCATAGTCGCCCTTGGCCATGCCGTGCTGTTCAAACCACGTGATCGCAAAGCGCGTGTCGCCATCGAACTCGCCCTGGATTCCACCAAGGTACTCGTCCAGCTCCTTGTTAATGAGCTGAAGAGCCGTTTTCACACTCATCGGGCTGTCATCGGATTCCAGCACCGCCTTGTAGCGGGAGAACACGCCCATGCCGGGTCCGATGGCCGATTGGGGCATGTCTGCAGGCGCAATGTTGGCGGCCTGAAGCTCGGCAATAGCGGGTGGCAATTCGCGTTTCAACCCGCGAATAAATTCGGCACGAGTGATGATCTCGGCCGTTGCTTCCTTCTTCCGGCAAACGAGGACGACCGAGTTGGCTAATGCGTTGGTGCCAGTGGCAACAATCCTACCAGGGCTTTCAGTTCGCACAGGCCAGGTGCCAACAACTGAGAACCCCGCGTTTATTACCGCCTGCAAAAAGGTTGCCCAGCCAGTTGAGCTGATGCCTTCTTGCTCAACTTCACTTTGCTTGAATGCATAGTATATGGTTGTTGGAAATGCTAAAGAAGCATGACTTGCCATGCGCCCCACGGCAGAACTCATACCTTCTAAGAAAAACGAGTCAGCCGCCTCTTGGGTGCCATATCTATTTCGAGTTGCAACAAGCTCTTCAGCTTTTGGCGTGGATAGAATACTAAAAAGCGATGGATCAACACCCATAAGCGCTCGCCGCAGCCAGACAAAGAAAAAGTCTGATAGGTCGGCATATTCAATATTATCGTAATATGGCGGGTCAGTGGAAATTACTACGCCAGTCGGATAAGGTGCTTCTGTTGCGGATGACTGACATATGCTTCCGATTCTTTCTGCCGGAAGCTCAGAAACGACTTTAGAAATCTTGTCGATCGGCGTAAGCCAATTTCCCGCCGAATCGGAAAAGAAGTTCACTTCAGCGAAATCCCAAGCCATCGGAATGCCTTGACGCGCGAAAGTCTCTCGCAGCGCGCCCCGATCACTCATCCAACTGGTTACGCTTGATCCCAGATTTGTTAATTTGGAGATGGCAAAAGCGAGATAGACACTTACGGCCTCGGCATATGCGAAGGCCCCTCTTGCGCCGCTCACAAGTTGTTCCGCTCCTGGCGCTAATCCGCTTCTCTCACCTGCACTTTGAATTTCATTCCTGACCTCTTTGAGTAATTCGCTAAATGTAAGAAGCGCAACCCTTTGACGGTTAGTGAAATAGTCTGCGAAGGTATTGAACCCGTAGCGCCGCCCTTGCGCGTTGCTGGCGAAGGTGCCTCGGCATGGAACTTGTAAATGGCTGACATCAAATTCCTGCACCAAATTTGCTGCATTTCTAACAGCCTCTGACTGCTCGTGAGCATTGGCATCTACGTAGATTCTCCCGCCTTTACCTTCCGCAACAATTGCCAGGAGTTTCTGCCCCACCTTTCCCGCAGCGGCCTGCTTGTCCACGTAGGATCCAGAGATCGGCGTCTCAGAGAGAAGGCAGCGAAACACGGCGCGCCCAGCCTTGGTGCCATCTTTTGCCTTGGCTATTTCCGCCTTCGTGCCGCCGTACCTGACCCGATACGTAATTGTCTTGGCTTGTCGGTCGACTATGGGCTCGACCCACGCCTCTTTCCCGGCTTTCGAACTCACGAGGAAGGTCGATGCGATCGGCACCTGAACGTCCGAGAACGCAGGGTCCGGGCTGGGCACCGTCCTTGTCCAAATCCAGGCGATAACGGTTGCCTTGCCGCCACCCCTTTCCTTCGGCAAATCGACCAGCGGGTAGAGATGCCCGATGCGCTCCCACGCCTTCTCGCGCATCCATTCGCCATAGAATTTGACGTCCTCGGCCAGTCCCTCGGCGTTGCGATAGAATTGCCGGTCCATGACGCCGGGATGGACGGGTTTCTTGTCCTTGAACTTCGGCGGGATCTCGATCATCGCCTTGCCGATCATCACCGCCACCGGGTTCAGGTCCGACCCATAGGCGGGCAGGCCGAGGCGTTGCGCCTCGAGCGGAATCGAACCGCCGCCGGAGAATGGATCGTAGACTGGCGGCAACTCCCCGCCGCAGCTCTTGCGAATTTCGGCGCGGGCGCGCTCCAGCACCTCCTCGTTGGTCGAGTTCTCCCAGATCACCAGCTCCTCAATGATTCCGAACAGCCGCTTGCGCTCGATGTCGGCCGCGCAATCCTCCAGTGTCGGCTCTGGCGTATCGGGCACATTCCCCTGCGCGTCGGCCTTGCGGTCGCGCCATACCTTGAGACGCAGAGTTAGGTCCGTCTCGGCCTGCTTACGGATTTTCGCATCCTTCAGCAGCGTGTCTGCATAGCCCGAGGGATCATCGACCAACTGCGCGAACAGCACCGCCCGGCACGCCGCCAGCGGTCGCCGCGCCCACCAGAGATGCAGCGTGGACGGGTGCCCATGCCGGATCGACTTTTCGCGTGCGGAGGCAGCGTTGATCGCTTCGAGCGGGATCGCAACCTCGATCAGTTTCTTCTTCGTGTTAGTCGTCGAGGTCATAAACAAGCCTGTACGTTGCGGGGTGGATGGTAAGCTCGCCGTCGTCGCGCAGTGCGCGCAGCCGGACACCCGTCATCTCGACGGTCTCACCCTCGGGGTTGATGAGAATGAAGGAATAGATGTCCGGCTTCTGATCCAGCAGCCCCCAGACATCGGCTTCAAGCTGGAGCGGTTCATGCTCCAGGCAATGTTCCTTCGGGTAATAGTGGCGCAGAATCTCACCGTTGGCCGAACGGCGCTCCCACGGAAAGCGCGTGCCGTTCGCGCGGCCGATCCAGCTACCGTCCGCGTGATAGAAGCGGTCTTCGCCGTCGGCCTTGTAGCCCTGGCCCAACGCAAACCGCGCCATGACGCTCGGACGGGGAGGCTTTGGCGCGGCACTGGACCTGATCGCCACCTCCGTTTCGATCAGCTCTCGATCCAACTCCCCCGTCTGCGGCGCGGGTTCGGGCTGTGCCGCAGGTTCGTCGTCCTTGGTCAGGTGGAGATCATCTACATCGCCGGGCTCGGCGTCGCTACGCGCGTCTTTGGCAACCCCGTCGATGCCATCGTCATCGCTGAGAGCGGTGTCGGGCTGGGCCTCGGCGGTCGACGCGGCGACGAGTTGCTCAGGGGCGAGCGTGAAGTTTTCCTCGAGATATTCCCTAATGTCCTCGGGCGGCCGCTCGAACGCATAGGCCAGCGCCGCACGAATGTCCGCACTCAGGTTCCTGCCGATCTCTTCCGGGACCCGCTTGGCGAGCTTGGCCTTTGACAGCGGACTGACGAACAGCTTGCGCTCGAGCCACAAGATGTCGGTGAGCCGCGCCGTACCTGCGGGGACGCCATCGAGATAGGGAACCGCCTCCAGCTTGTGGGTCTGGACCCAGCTCGTCGCCGCGATCGCTTCCGCCAGCGCCCGCACACGCTCGGTCTCGGCGGCATCGGCAAGCTCAATCCGTCCGAGTTGGGTTCCGAACGCCGTGAGCCAGGCGCGGCGATCTTCCATGCCGGCCAGTAGCGACGGCTGGTTGAAGTGTTCCTCGACGAGGTCCGATAAGGCCGGCAACGCTGAGAATGGCGGCGCCTGCACTGTCTCCCCCGACAGCCGCTGAAAATCGGCGGTCTTGCGCTTGACCCATTCGTGCAGATGGCTCCACCGGAACAGAGTCTGCATGCTCAGGCCATAGGCAAGCGTCTCGACCGGCGCCCACTCGCCCACGAGGTTCAGCCAGTGTCCGCGCTCCTCCCAGATGCGGACCGGGTACCGGACCAGCAAGGTGCGAACACGCCGGGCGTCGTCGGCCGACAGCGCTTTCCCCGAAACCAGAGTGCCCAGCCATTGCAACGCCAGGTCCGCAGAAGGGCGATCCGCAACACCGATACGATGCCAGAGGCTGAGATCGAGCACTGACGCGCGCACGACCGCCGCGCCGGGAACATCCTCCTCGTCCCCCGCCAGGAACACGCCGCCGGACGTCAACCACGTCCCGTCCTGGGCGAGGATCAATTTCTCCGCCTTGAAGGCGTTTCTGATGTCCTGCGCGGCGGCGGTCGAGCATCCGTCGAGCATCTGATCCAGGCGACGATACCACTTCTCGACCTCATGGGCCGGAGCCTTGTCCGATTTCGCCAGGGCGCGCAGCCGGTCGAGCAAACGTCCGGGACCGCTCGGCGTGCTGCGAACCCCAAGAAGGTCGAGCAACGGGCGGGTGGTTTCGCGATCGAGCAGCCCATGCACAAAGGGCTCGACGTCGATCAACGCCTCCGTCTCCGGCGTCCTGCGCACCAGATCCGCCGGGAGCTGCATCATGTTGCGTGTGTCGGGAAGGCAGGGTTTGGCCCGCAGCTTCAGCAGCCAGTCTGGGAGCAGCCGTTCTGATGAGACCGATCGCGTGGACCCCGTGGTCGCCACCTGCGAAAGGCGAGCGCTGACGGCCCGCGACCAATAAGTATCACGTTGATCCAGGATCTTGCCGACGATCTTCGCCCAGATACCTGCGTCAGTCTTCGACAGACTCTCCCAATGCCGCCAATAGTCCGAGGGAAAGTCCCAGTCCTCAATGACGAACTGGTTGGTGACATAAGGATAATAGAGCGCGCTGCGCGCTCCACGCGCTTGCGCCTCCGCTGTAAGTTGCTGTCGCCCGTAAAGGCTCTGCCGCTTCTGCGCCAGCGGCGCCATCGTCTGAAGCCCCGAACGGCCAGACGACACCCAGCGAAGCCAATCCTCCCTGGTGCAGGAATTGAAGCTCGCCACATAGTCGCCGTGCAGGAGCTGCGTCTTTCGGACGGACTCCGGCAGCAACTCCTCCAGCGCGCCATTCTCGTCGAACAACACGTCCTTGCCGATCGGCCGCAGCTTCAGGTCGGCGCAGGCATACCGGAAGGCGTCGCCGATCGTGACGCCCAGCTTGGCCGCGATTTGGGCAAGCTGGACACACTCGGCGAGCTTCGGCTGACCGGAGCTGAAATAATCGGCGGCGACCCGCTCGATCACGGCGTTGACGTCGCTCGTCCCGTCGAGGCCGATCTCCTCCAGCACCGCGAAGGCCGCCTCAACGGGATCGTTGTGGCTTTCGCTCTCCACCTTGTCGCGGCGCTGCTCGGCAAGAAACCGGGGCCAGTTCTGATTGAGGACGATCAGATGGCTGGCGAGAAACTCCCAATCCGCTTCCGACTGAAGCAGCTTCTTCTCGCCTAGCCGCACGATCTCCGATGCCGCGTAGAGCACCTCCTTACCCTGCACCGGCACGATCCGGAGGGCGTCCGCATCGTGACACTGCCAGCCCGTAACCTCGGGCGCGATATAGACCCACAAGTTCAATAGGTGTCGCCAGGTCGCGGGTCGCGGCAGATGATTGCTGCGCAAACGCTCAAGCAAATCGGACTTGGAGAACTCCTCGACCAGACCCCAGTGAACGAGCTTGGTCCGGTTCTTGGCCGATACATGCTGGCACAGCGCCGGCCGGGAGTTGGCGTCGAGCAATGCCATGGCCTGGTCAGCCGGCCAGATGTCGAAAATCGGCCGGGGGACGGTGATCGCAGCCTTCGCCTCGACCAGTCGCCCCTCCTCGGTCAGGAGGATCAACCTGCCTTCGACGGCCGCGTCAAACGCCAGTTCGACGATCGCGCCGCACGCTCCTTCGAGCGTGGCCGCTTCTCGATCGACATCCGGCAGTAGGCCATAGGCGGCCGCCCGATCTTGCGGGCCGGTCTTGGTCTGCCCCAGCCATTCCATCATAGCGCTGGCGGCTAACTCGCCGGCCCGGTTCAAGAGCCAGCGATTGGTCGGCGAGGTCTCCGGGTCTTTGATCTTGAGACGCGCCGGGTCCTGGATGAAAGGTGCGTTGCAGGCGAAAGGCAGCGTTGTTTCAACGCCGGTCGGCAGCACGACATAGAGTCGGCCCTTCGCGCCCAGCACGATCTCCACCCGGCAGGGCGGGAAATCACCACTATCCTCGGCCCCCAGCATCCGTTCATTGCGGATCTCATCGAGCGCTTCGGCCGGGAAGGCTTCCTCGCCCGACCGCACCAACAGAAAGGGGCTGTCCGCTTTCTCATCCAAGGCCATCCACTCGCTCTCGGCGATGGGGCCGGGACCGAGGCTCTGCCAATGCACTTCATTGTCGCCGACCCGAAGGCGGCGGATTTTCTTGAAAAAGAGGAGTGAAACAGGGCTCTTCAGCCATTCTTCAAGGTTTTTCTCCACCTCACGACGCAGCAGCGCGTCGGCAATCGCCACTTCGACGCGCGTCGTCCCCGACGTCAGATCATGGCTGTCGATCCAATGCGGCTGCGTGAATCGCGCGCGCTCGAAGGCGACCGCCAGCGTCGGCGTGAAAAGCTCGACACGATCACCCAGGCTGAACGTGCTCTTAAACCCGATTCCCCGAAACCCGATCGTGTGAAGCGCGCGCTTGTTGGAATAGCCGAAGCGGCAAATCGACGCGAAGTGAGCCTCGACGAAGTCCTCGCCGTTATGTTCGAACACAAAGCGGTCGTTCTCGATCGACACACGCGCTTCACTGGCGCCGGCGTCGTCGGCGTTCTGGAGCAACTCGGATAGGATATGCCGCGGGCTCTGCACCTGCTTGAAGAGCTGGTGCCAAGGGCCGGCAAGCTCCGGGTCGGCCTCAAGCTGATCCCATCGCTTGCTGGCACGCTCCTGGATTTGCTCGAAGTAATCAGGCCAACCCACCGAGGTTGCCGCCACATGAAGAGCCGCCGTCATAGCGGAACCTCGGCACGCTCCAGCAAGCGGCGCAGATCAAACTGGATCGCGGTTTCAAGGAAGGACGGCTCGCGATCGACCAGGGCGCCGCGCACATAGCGCGGTTCATGGGCGAACCCGCCGCTGACCGACACGACCGCCAGGATGAACTTCTCCGGCTCGTGCAGGGAGGTGATGACCTCCTGCCGCGTGATCATCACGCTGTCCGCGCCGTCTATGCGGCCCTTGACCTCGATGAAGCGCAGATGGCCGGACTTCGGATCGAGCGAAGCGATGTCGTAGCCGATCTTTTGGGCGGAAACGTCTGCCGGCTGATTCCCCAACGCACGCTCAGCCGCCATGACGGCTTCCATCGCCGCCAGCTCGATCACACGGCGCGCAGCGGAGTCCGCGGCGAAGTGGTTCGGAACGCCCTGCGACGCGGCAGGCGATTGGCGTGCCTCCAGCAGGCCGCGCGGGACGACTACCATGCCGCCCCGCACGCGCGGCGGCTGCGATGAAATGAAACGCTCCCGCTCAAGCTGGTCCATGCGGCGCTTCTGACGTTCCGCAAGGTCTTCGGCCCTGCGCTGCGCGTTCTGCCAGTTCACCCGCGTCTTCTTGCCGGCGCGCTCCTCCTCCTTCAGCTCGAAGGCGCGCGAGTCCCAGTAATTGATCTCCTTTTTCAGCCGCGCGCGAACTTCCTGCTCGACCTTTTCGATCTCCGGTAGCCGCCGTGCCTTGACCTCGGCGACATGGCCTTGGGCCAATTCGACCGTCGCAAACCGGATCGCGGCCTTCTCCAGGTCGGTGCTCAGCCAGCTCTCGTCCAGAAGGTCGCGCACGCTGTCGACCTCCTCCGCCGTGGCAGGGCGCAGGTTCAAGTGCGGAGCGATACCGGCGTTGACGGTGCTTCCGGCCTTGTCGATCGCGGCAAACTGGAGCCGCTGCGAAATCACATGCGGCTTGCCGGCGCTGGTGACGCGGCCATCCTGGACGATGTGCTCCAGCAGAAAGATCGCCGACAGCGCATCGCCGGCATCGGTATCATCCACCAGAATCGCGCCTTGGCGCATGATCTGCTCATACTGTTCGCGTATCAGACTGATGACAGCTTCGAGCAGTGGATGGCCGGGGCAAACGAAGGCAGCGACCGGCTGCTGGTTGATCTTGTCCTTCTCGAAGCAGATCCGCTCATATTGCGTCTGGATCGGCGCGCCGGTCCCGATCTGACGATCCCGCTCGCGGATGCGCACAGGCACATGGGCGATCTCCCAGCGCCCCTCCTCGCGGCGCTTGATGCGACCGCCCAGATGCTGGAACGCCTCGACGAAGAAGCTCTGGACGTGGTGCGGCTGGAGACGCAGTGCGTCGGCGCGTTCCATTTCAAGCCGCAACTCCTCGACCCTGCCCTCCGGCATGGTGTCGTTGGTCAGAGCGCGGCGACGCAACAATTCGAGCAGATGTGCCTGATCGACCGCGCCATCGACTTGCTGGAACAGACGCGCCTTTACCTCTTCCTTCTCGCCATACTGGATCGCCTCAAACAGCAGATCCTTGAGCGCCACGCCGTCGAACAATTCGCCGAGCACGTCATAGACACGGCCGCCCAGCGCCTCGCGTGCTGCCTCCAGCTTCTCAAGCAGACGGGCATAAACCTCACCCTCGCGCGTGTCGGCCGCGACCAGATTCCAAAGATGACAAACCTCGGTCTGGCCGATGCGGTGGATACGGCCGAACCGCTGCTCGATCTTGTTGGGATTCCACGGCAAGTCGTAATTGACCATGAGGTGGCCGCGCTGAAGGTTCACGCCCTCGCCCGCCGCGTCGTTGGCGATGAGGACCAGCATGTCCTTATCCTGCATGAAGCGCTCGACGACCTTGCGTCGCTCTTCGCGCGACACCCCGCCGTGGATCACTTCCACGGCCTCGGGATTTCCAAGCCGCGCCCGCACCTTGTCGAGCAGGTAGTGCAACGTGTCCTTGGGTTCGGTGAAGATGATCAGCTTGCGGCGATTGCCGGCGGAATCAATCATGAGATCGTCGTCGAGGATACGATTGAGCTGGCTCCACTTCGTATCCACGCCGGAGCGCAGCACGCCGAGCGCCATCGTCTCCAGGCCCTTCAGCGTCTCAACTTCCAACGCGAGCTGCTCAACCGTCTCGGCCGTCGTCGCGCCCGTCGAGATCAGATCCTCAAGCTCGTCGATCTCCTCCTGGCCATATTCCTCGATATTGCGCAGCATATCGGCGTTGATCGCCGGCTCACCCATGCCCGCCCGGCGGCCCTTGGCGGCAAGGCGCGCCTCACCCAGCTCGTTTTCTAGCCGTTCGCGCCGTCGCTTGAGGGACTGGTAAATGGCGGCCGGCGACGATGCGAGACGCCGCTGGAGAATCTGCAAGGCGAAGCCGACATTATTGCGCTTCTTCCCATCGCCTTCGGCGAACCGCTGCACGCGGTTCATCTCAGTGCGCACATATTCGGTGACGGCGGTGTAGAGCGCGGCCTCCCCTTCCGAGAGCTGATATTTGACGGTGCGCGCCCGCCGTTCCGGGAAGAGCGGCCGGCCATCGAACTTCAGCAGTTCCTCCTTGGTCAGCCGCCTCATCATGTCTTCGGTATCGGCATAGTGGACGCCATCCCGGAACCGGCCCTCAAACCGATCACCGTCGAGCAACGCCATGAAAAGCTGGAAATCCTCTTCCTTGCCATTGTGCGGCGTCGCCGACATCAGCAGCAGATGCCGGCAGACTTGGCCGAGCTTCTGACCGACCTGATAGCGGCGCGTATATTTGACCTCGCCACCAAAATAGGTGGCCGACATGCGATGCGCCTCGTCGCAGATGATCAGGTCCCATTCGCGCGCGCTCATGAGCTTCTCCTGAAGCTCCTCGTTGCGCGCCAGCACGTCGAGACGGACGATCAGCCGATCCCGGTCGCTGAACGGATTGCCCGACCGCGAGTTCTCGATCATGTCGCGGGAGAGGATATCGAATTCAAGATTGAACTTCTGGCCGAGTTCGTCCTGCCACTGCTCGACCAGGCCGCCCGGCGCGACAACGAGGCATCGCTCCAGATCGCTACGGGCGATCAGTTCCTTCATCAATAGCCCGGCCATAATCGTCTTGCCGGCGCCGGGATCGTCGGCAAGGAGGAAGCGAAGCGGCTGCCGCGGCAGCATCTCGCCATAAACGGCAGAGATCTGGTGCGGCAGCGGGTCGACCAGGCTGGTGTGGATGGCGAGATACGGATCGAAATAGTGCGCCAACTTGATGCGGTTGGCTTCCGTCACCAGACGCAGCAACGCACCGTCCGCGTCGAACGACCAGGGCCGGCCGTTCTGTTCGATCTCCAGACGGTGCTCGTCGTCGCGATAAAGAACCGCCTCCGCCACCGCGCCGTTGTGATCGCGGAAGACGACGCTGACCGCCTGATCGCCGATCCAATCGACCGAAATGACATGCACGGCCTGTGCCGAGGCAACGCCTCGCACGGATGCGCCGTTCTTTATCTCTTCAAGCCTTGCCCCCATCAGTCAGCGCCTCCCGATTCGTTCATAGCTGAAACTCCGCCTTCTCAAGTGCGGCTTCAGTTTCCTTGCGGTTTATTGTCACAATATGCTGGGTATGGGCGCTCTGCTTTGCAGCGTCACCAAGCAAACCAAGACGCTTCAAAACATAGAAGAGCATTGCATAACGAACCGTCAGCACGCCGTTACCGTAATCGAGCCCATAATCCTTGGCGACGACCTTCTTCTGGCTTGCGGTGAGCGCTGGATGCGGACCTATGATAACGTCGAAATAGTTGTTCCAGAGCCAATCCCGCTCGCCGGGCTCGCCCGGCTCACCCTTCGCACCTACCTCCAGAATGCGCGGCAGCAGGAAATCCTTGAACTTGTGTTCGAGGTGGCAATAGGCCCGGACATGCCAACGGAAGCCATCGTAGCCGAAGGCATGAGGGGTGATGCGCCGCCAGATAGGGTCCGGCCGCGCCTTGTTCATCGACTGATAGAAGATCTCGACGGAGTGCCCCTCACGGCTCGCGTCGAGCATCTTGCGCAGAACCTCTATGTCGATGTCTCGCCTGGGAGTCAGTGCGACGTCGGCGCTGGGGAGCGCGGCGATCCAGGAATCATGAGATGGCACAGCGCCTTCAGCGACCGAACGAAGCTGCGCGAGATAGACGTAAGGGTCGGGATCGAGAAAGCGCAGCATGAACTTCTCGGCCGCGACGTAGCGCTTGGCGCGCGTGTCATATTCCATGTTCCCTGGCGCCCGCTCTTGGTAGAGCGTCAGATCCTTCGACGCCTGCGGAACCGACACACCAAACACCTCCACGAGGTCGGCGCGGTTGATCGAGCCCTCCCAGAACAGCCGGAACTCGATGAATTCGAGTCGGCGCTCCACCCCCCATTTCAGCGCCGTTGCAGCCTCTGCCATTGCTTCCCGTTTCGTAAGTGAGGATAAAAACTATATGGACACCACGATGAAGTGCGTGTAATTATTATTCCCATTAAGGGCGCCCGTCAATGGGCGATTGGACATGGGCGGGGCAAGTCATGCAGCGGCACAACTCGAAACGCGAGATGACCGGCCAACCGACAGTGGTCCCAGCGATAACTCCGCGCCCGGGCAATACAGCAACCGGAAGGAGAGCGGCCATGACCATCCCGAGTCGATCCACGCTGGTCATTCATGGCCGCCTCGCCATGCGGGAAAGCCGGCTGGCGGCGGCCCGGAACGCGCGTCACGGACTGCAGGTCATGTCCTTCGAGCAGGCGGTCGTCCGGCTGGCCGGCGGCTTCGCCCGACCGATTGACGACGAGAACCTGCGCGCGGCCATTCAGGCGGCCTTGCCGGCGACCCAGATGGGAGAACTGGAGAGCATCAAAATCCTCCCCGGCATGATCGACGCGGCAGTCGATACGCTCCGCAAAGCCTGGCGCGCGGGCATCAACCTTGCCGCACACGCGGCCGCTCATCCCCGACTCGCCGCGATTGCGCGCCTCGAAACGGCCGTCCTCGATCAGCTTCCGCCCGGCATGATGCGGCCTCTCGACATCGTCACTGCCGCGATCGCCCGCATCGGTCACGCACCGACCGTCCTCGGCCCGATTGAGATCGTCGGCCTTACCGAACTCTCGCCCTGCTGGAGGCCGCTGCTCGCAGCCCTCACCGCACATATCCCCGTGCAGTGGACGGCCGGCCCAAGGAGCGTCCCCACATGGCTCGAAAGCACGGGCGTCACCATATCGCGCTCGCCGGCACACACGCCGGAAATTCGCGCCGTGAGCGCCGCAACGGCCTATCACGAGGCCATCGAGGCGATGCGCTGGGTGCGAAGCCTCCTCGCCTCGGGCGTATCGCCTTCGGAAATCGCCCTCGCGACCGCGTCGCCCGCAGATTATGATGATCACTTCCTCGCCCTGCGCGCCGACGCCAATATCGACCTGCACTTCGTTCATGGCGTCCGAACCGTCGCCACGCGCGAGGGCCAGGCGGCCGCAGCGCTGGCCGACATCGTCGTTCGCGGCCTGTCGCAATCGCGCCTGCGCCGCCTCGCGGCGCTGTGCCGGGACGGCGGGCCTTTCGAGGCCCTGCCCGAAGGCTGGTTGCGCGTCCTGCCGACAGACGCTCCTCTCTCTACGCCGAGCGCCTGGAACCGCCTACTGGCCAGGCTGACGCCAGACGACTGGCCCGATGGCGCAAACCACGCGCCGACACTGCGCTCGGCGGTTGAGATTCTGGCGAAAGGATCGGACGCAGCGGCGGAGATCGGTGAAGCCTTCCTCAAGGGCCGAGCGCACGCAATCTGGCGCAAGGCACTGCTCGCCGGGCCTGCCGCCTCGATCGACGCAACGCTGGAAATCTTGAAACAGGACGACGGACTGGAAGCCTGCGTCTCCGTCGCCTGGATGCCGGCCAGCGCGCTCGCGGCATCCCCCCGCCGTTTCGTGCGGCTGCTGGGCCTCAATTCCTCGCGCTGGCCACGCGGGATCGCCGAGGACCGTTTGATCCCGGATCACATCATCCCGACCCCGGTCCTCGATCCGCTTCCGGTGAACCTCGCCGACCGCCGAGATTTCAAGACGATCCTCGCCACGACGGCTGGCGCTGTCGTTCTCTCGCGCGCCCGGCGCGACAGCGACGGCCGTCTCCTGGGACGCAGCCCATTGCTTGCCGGGCATGGCGCCGAAACCTACCTCCGCCGCAACGCGACGCCGGCCCACGCCTTCAGCGAAACCGACCGTCTTATGGCGCGGCCACAGGAATTCGCCGCTGATCCGCAAGCGATCGGCGCGCAAGGTTGCTGGCGCGACTGGCGGCAGACTGAGATCACGCCCCATGACGGGCTCGTCCGCGCGGACCATCCGCTCGTTCTCGCCATTCTCGATCGCACCCAGTCGGCCAGTTCGCTTCGCCGTCTGCTACGCAATCCGCTCACTTTCGTGTGGATCTATGCGTTCGGATGGCGCGAACCGCAAAGCAGCGCCGAGCCGCTGGTGCTCGACGCGCTCGGAATCGGCGATCTCGTCCACTTGGTTCTCGACCGCGCCTTGCGCGACCTCGAGATCGGGGGTGGGCTCGCATCTGCCGACACGGACATGATCGAAATCGCAGTGGCCCGAGCCGCGCAGACCGTCGCCGCCGATTGGGAAAGCGAACGCCCTGTTCCGCCGGCGGTTATCTGGGGCCGCACCCTCGACGACGCCCGCGCGCTGGCGGGCCGCGCCCTGTCCTATGGGGACGACGCCTTGCCGGGCGCACGCGCCTATGGCGAGGTGCCGTTCGGCGGCTCAGAACCGAAATCCGAAGCGGAGGCCCCATGGGATGCGACCGCGCCGGTCACGATTCCCGATACCGGCTTCAATATCGCCGGCTATATCGACCGGCTCGACATTTCGGGCGACGGCAAGCGTGCGCTGGTTCGCGACTACAAAACGGGCCGGACGCCGCAGGGAAACATCCGGCTGAACGGCGGGCGCGAGCTTCAGCGCTGCCTCTATGCCTTTGCGGTGAAAGCGCTCCTTGGCGATGACGTCGCCATCAGCGCCTCGCTGCTCTACCCGCGAGATCCGGTCGATCTCCAGCTCGATGATCCCGAGGCGGTGCTCACGGAAATCACGGGCTATCTCCGCGCGGCGAGGGCCAGCCTCGCCAGCGGCGCGGCGCTGCCTGGGCCGGACACTGGCGGCGACTATGACGACCTCGCCTTCGCCCTGCCGGCCAACGCCAGCGCCACCTATTGCAAACG
>JAIEPP010000617.1 GCA_019748335.1 Xanthobacteraceae bacterium | reverse complement strand
GTAGCAGTTCGAAGGGGGTCAAAATTAAACGCCGATCCCCCAACTCAGGGGGTCAATATTGCAAGCCGATTCACAGTCTAATTCCCGCAAGCTCGTTCAGGGCGCTCTTCGGATGGCGACGCCAATGGAGTTCAGCGCGCGGACCAGGTCTGGGTGCTGCACGAGATTCACCGCCGGTGAGGAGACCAGTTTGACGTCCACCGCCCGGTCATAGACCGCAAGGCACTCGGCCGAGGTCAGCCGGGATGAATAGAGCAGGGCGTCAACGGCGAAGGCGCCGTAGACGGCCTTGCTGAGCTGCTGCCCTTCACGATGTGCCTTGGCGCGGGCAGCGTCGGTGCTGACGCCGAGTCTCAGCAATCCCGTCGTTCGCAGGTCGAGTACCTGGAGAGGAGACGGCGCAGTCACCTCTGCAATGGCCCATTCCTCGATCTCGCTATAGTCGAGCACCCGTGCCGTTGTACCCTCGAAGCGGTCCCGGACAATAGTCTCCGCGATTGCCGTTGCGAGATTACGCGCGATGTAGACTAGCCGAAACGCCCGATCGGGACTTGAAAAGCGGGTATGACCAAAGCCCATGCCGAGCGGAGTCGCGGCATGCGCGGCGGGCATGACGCGCAGGTAGGCTTGCGGCCGGAATGCCAGGGCAAGTTCCGCGACGGTCCTGGGATCAAGCTTCACGATCAGCCGAAGTCACGTTCGGCCGCGTCGATGACCTCGTCCAGATGTCCAGCCTTGAGCCGATCGAGCGGAGTTCCACCGATGCTGGGCTTGGGCTGAATGAGCCACTGCCAGGCGGCTCTCGGGTTGCGGATGATCCTGGTGACATCCGACATGCCTTCCACCGGCCGGCCGTCGACGAACTGCGCCAAGGGGAAGACGTGCTTGCGCTCGCCCTTGAGCAGCCCGATGACGGCGCCTCGCCTCTGCCAGTCATGCAGCGTCGATCGCTTGGTGCTGAATGCCTTCTCGATGTCCCCCGGTCCGGCAACCGGGCCCGCCCAGTCCTCAAGGCGAATGGGCGTCGCGTAGGCCGCAAGACGCCGGCGGCCTTCGTCGAGATCCACTACATCGGCCAAGCCGGCTCCCTGGCTGACCTCGACGGGCTTGTCGACCGTGAGCTGGATCAGCTTTTCAGTGGGGCGGCCGGCAAGACCGGCGACCACGGTCTGCATTGCCTCGGCAAGGTCGTTTTCGTGGGCCAGAATCTGACGCTGCTGCTCGTCAGACAGCCGGACAGCGGCGGCCGTGATCGCGGCGACAACCTTGCTCTTGCCCTTCAGCACGGATCTGGAAATTCCAGGATTGTGCCGGGCGAGGACGTCGAGAATGTCGGCGACGGCCGCGCTGTTCACGTTGAACCGCGCTCTACCGCCCGTCTTGCGAACCGTTGCGACCATGTTGGCCTCCATACCCATCGGAGGTTGATATAGTCCGGATTGTCCGATTTGTCCAGATTGTGCATATTTGATGCTAGAGTGCCAGTCGAAGCTCCCCAGCCGCAAAGTGCGAGTTCTCGACAAGAGACGACAACGTCACGCCAATCAAGCCTTTTGCAGCCGGAAACACCTGGTCGATGAGTGTGAAGCAAATGGCTTCGATCTCGCCGGAGGTGAGACGACCGTCTGGCTGCGTGTGATCTGATGGAAATCGGCGTATGTCACTTCAACGTGACCGTCCGCCGCTCTCGCGACGGAGTCAGTCAAAATGGTGCGGGACGCACCGAACGCGCGTTGCGCTGCGGTAACGACGAGACGCTGTCTACCGGGTCGCGCTGGAAGTGACGACTTCTGCGTATCTTGCGCTAGGCCAAGTCTGCATACTGAGCTGGTCATAGTCCGATTTGCGATCACTTGCGCTTCATCCTTCGTAGGTTTGCGGAGGAGCCCGAGGACGGCCGGGAAAAGATCCTGTTTTACGTCGATCCGTCCGACGCAAAACATAAGCGTGAACTCTGGAGACGGTCTTTCCACTCCGGCGGGGCCGCTATCCAACTGTAGTCCCATTCAACGGCACGTTTAATGACCTTGTACGGCAGTATCTGAAGGAGCAAAATGGGTGTCGGATGCCCGCATGCGCAGGACAATAAAGCTTCTGCATGGCGGGAAATAAAGATGCGAATGGCGCGCCCCCAGCTACCTGTTCGGCGTCGCTAACGACGTATTCGACGATGGGGCCATTCTGGCCATAAAGGCCGGGACCGGCGACACCCTTATCGCGGGAGGTCGGCGATCAAGGTGTCGATGAAGGCGCGGACCTTGGCGGATAGACTGCGATGGCTGGGGTACATCGCATGGACATCGACTGAACGATGTTCGTGATCCGGCAGTACGCGGACAAGCGCTCCTGAGGCAATCGCCTCCGAAGCATGAAAGTCCGGGAGGATGCCGATACCTGCGCCGGCCAACAGCATGGTTCGCACCACATCGGGTTCGGGAACGACCGTTCTCGTCCTTATCTCGACATCGAGCTTGGTACCCTTCGGCGACCGAAACGGCCAGAGCTCCTTATTCGACCTGTGGCCAATCACTGTGTGTCGGAGCAGATCAGTTGGTGCGCCGATTGCTGGGTGCTTCGAAAGGTAGGTCGGACTGGCGCAGGGCCAGAGGGAAAGCGTCGTCAACCGACGCGCGATGACCTCAGAATCAATTAACGGGCCGATCCGGATCGCGACATCGTACTCTTCGGCCAGCAGGTCGACGACACGATTGTCGATGGTCAGGAGCACCCTGACATCGGGGTAGCGCGAAAGATAGCCCGGAAGAGATCGCGCCAACGGCCCAGCTGCGAAGGTGAAGGGCACGCTCACCCGCAGATCGCCCTGCGGATGGCCCACGAGCCCCCCGATCGCGTTTTCGGCTTCCCCCACGTCGTCGAGGATGCGGCGCGCGTGCCGTTGCAGCAGCAATCCGGCGTCGGTCATTCGCAGATGCCGCGTCGATCGCTCAACCAGAACCGCGCCTATGGCCTCTTCCAGGCGGATGAGCGCCCGGCTGACCGAGGACTTCGGCATATTGAGGGCGCGGGCAGCACCCGAGATGCTGCCGACGTCCGCGATGCGAGCGAATGCGCGCAGATCAGTAAGATCGAACATGGCAAATCGTTCCATAACTGGAACGGGCTGTCCAGTTTGTGCCGACTAATCGTCTTGGATGGGACGGCCATATAGGATCCACACAACAAAAGGAATGAAGCAGTGACCCAGACAGTTCTCGTTGCCGGTTCGACCGGCATGCTCGGCAGCCGTATCGCGCACCATCTCGGACGTCATCCCGAGGCGCGCATACGCCTTTTGGTTCGCGATCTGACGCAGAAGACGGATGCGCTCCGTTCGCTCGTCACGGCCGGCGCGGAACTGATCGAGGGCGATCTCGCCGACCATGCCTCGCTCGATCGCGCCACACAGGGTGTCGATGTCATCGTGTCGGCAGTTCAAGGCGGTCCCGACGTCATGGTTGACGGCCAGGTCGCGCTCGCTGAAGCCGGAAAGCGGAATGGCGTCCGTCGTATCCTACCTCGGATTTCGCACTGGACCTGTTCAAGGCGACGCCGGGCGAGCACATGATGTTCGATCTGCGCGCCAAGGCTGATGCGCTGATTGCCAAAACCGGGCTCGAGCAAATCAACATTCTGCAGGGCGCCTTTATGGACATGTTCCTCCCCGGCCATGGCGCCATCGATCTGGATGCGGGGTCGGTGGGCTTCTACGGAGACGGCGATAAGCCCATCGAAGTCACCACGGTGGAGGACACCGCGGCGATGACGGCGCGGGTTGCGCTCGACCGATCCGTACGAGCGGGAAAGTTCGCCTTCGCCGGCGATCGGATCTCCTTTCGGCAGGCGGGTGAGATCATCGCTCGGCAGACCGGCCGCGCCATCAAGCCCGTGTCGTACGGAACGGAGGCCGACCTTCGCGCTGCGAAGGCCAAGGCCGACCCGAAGAAGCAGGTCATGCTTGCCTATCTCCTTTACATGACGAACGGCCAGACAGCGCTCACGGATCTTCAGAACGACCGTTACCCGGACATCAGGCTGCATCGCTTCTCTGACTATATCATGGATGCGATGCCCGAGCTCGCGCACGCCTGATGAGAGGCCCGCCGCGTCCGACGGGCGCGGCTCAACCAACGGAGGATAACCATGCCAGATCTCGACAAGCTGAAGCCGATCGCCGGCGCGGCAAGCTTCATCCGCCACGTGGACGACGCGCCCGCGTATCACATGCAGGGCATACTTTGGATCGTGCTCGCGGACCTCGAGGACACCGGGGGACGTTGGTCCATGATGGAGCAACTGATGCCGCTGGGCGCGGGCCCTCCGCCCCATAAGCACCTGTGGTCGGACGAGACCTTCTACATCCTGGATGGCGAGATCACCTTCCTCCATGGCGACGAGATCAAGACAGCCGGCAAGGGGTCCTTCGTCAACATCGCGCGGAACACCCGCCACGCCTTCCGCGTCGATAGCGAGACGGCTCGGATCCTCAACGGCTACACGCCGGCGAGCATGGAGGCGATGGTGGCTGAGCTCGGCAAGCGGACGCACGATCTGACTCTGCCCCCTAGTGAGCCGCCTCGTCCTCCCGGCAAACCCGGCATGCCCGAGGATCTGCTGACGCGCTACGGCATGGTCTGGCTCGATGAGCCCGACCCGCTGGAGCCGCGCCGCCACCGATAGTCCGTCGCGTATCGTCGCGAACCGATAGGGATTGTTTTTATGTCGCCCAACGCAAAGTTGCTGACCGGCCGGATCGTCATGTCGGTCATCGCCATCGGCACGGTGGTGCTTCCGTTCCTCGCTGATTGGAACGAGACGCACATCTACAACCCCGAATGGCCGCCCCATGCCAAATTTCACAATGCCCAGACCATGTCGATAGCGGTTCTCCTCGGCATCGCGGGCCTCGCCTTCCTGTGGCGAGATACGGATCGCACCCGTGTCGGCCTGTCCGCCGGATGGGTTATGATCGCTCTCTACTGGGTCAGCCAGGGCCTCGCCTTCCTCTTTCCGGGCGTTGCCTGGACGGATCCCCATCTGCTGCAGCCCGGTCAGTCGCTGGACCAGTTTCCGCTGCAACTGAAGGGCGATGTCGTGCTGATACCCGTCATGGCCGCGGCCGGGTGGCTGCTCTGGAGCGGCTCAGGCCATCGGCCGCGGCCATGACGCGCGGCCTTCAATCTCAATTCGAAATAAGGATCACCCACATGAAGCTCTATTACCTCCCCGGCGCCTGTTCGCTCGCGTCCCATATCGCCTTGCTCTGGTCCGGCCTCGATTATGAACTCGAGCGCCTCGATCACTCCACGATGCACGATGACGCGTCTCAATCCGAAGGGCGCGGTGCCGACCCTGGTCGATGATGGCGTTGCTTCCACGCCGTTCGTCCTCACCGAGTCGCTGGCCGTCCTCCTGCATGTCGCAGCCAAAGCGCCGGAGGCGCGCCTGGGGGCTAGCGAGGGTGACATCGTCGAGCAGGCCCGCTTGAACGAGATCATGGCGGAGCTTGTCAGCGACGTCCACAAGGCCTTCACGCCAATCTTCGTGCCGGATCGTTTCGTAGTCGATCCCGAGGCCGAGGGCGACGTCCGCGAGGCGGCATTCGCTTTGGTCGACAAGGCGTTTGCGAGGCTGGAGGCGAGGCTCGATGGGCATGATTGGCTGGTTCTGGACAGGCGAACGGTTGCCGACGCGTATCTCAACGTCGTCTGCCGATGGAAGGCCAAGACGCCGACCGGACTGGAGCCCTTCCCCAACCTGGTCCGTCATAAAACTCGTTTGGCGGCGGACACCGGGGTCAGGCGCGCCTTGGCCGAGGAAGGGCTGCCGGCCGATTGAGCCGGAGGCATCAGCGGGACCGGCGCCTTGCGCCGGCCGGCAGCGAACGCAGGATGCAATGATCGGACGTGAGGACTATCCCCAGCATCCGTCAACGCCCTCAATCATCGGGACAAACGGTGGGAATAAGGATCTTGAACATGCGGACATCTCCCGTCATAGCCATAGCCGGCGCCTCGGGTGACCTTGGTGGCCGCATCGCACGGGCGCTGCTTGCCCGCGGCGCAAACGTTCGGGCCCTCGCCCGTCCGGATGCTTCGGCCGAGGAGCTTGCAGGGCTCCAAGCGTCGGCAAGTTCGGTGGCGCGAGCCGACCCCGGCAGCGTCGATGGGCTGGCCGAGGCCGTGTCGGGCGCGGCTTGCGTGGTTTCCGCTCTCAACGGGACGCGTGAGGCGATGATCGGCCGGCAGGGCCGGCTTCTGGACGCCGCGGTCAAGGCGGGCGTCCCGCGATTCATGCCCTCCGATTTTGCCGCGGACTTCACCAGAACGACTCCCGGTCGCAATAGAAATTATGATCTGCGCCGGGAATTCATGGCGCGCGTCGACGCATCGCCCATTCGCGCCACGTCGATCCTAAACGGCGCGTTCATGGACATGCTTGGTGCCGAGATGCCGATCATACAGCCAGGCATCCGGCGGGTGCTGTACTGGCGAAGTGCCGGTCAGGCGCTGGACTTCACCACAAAGGATGACACCGCCGCCTATGCCGCAGCGGCCGCTCTCGACGAGGACGCCCCCCGTATTCTCAGGATTGCAGGGGACACCGTGTCGGTCAACGACATCGCGATGATCATGACCGAAGTGACCGGCCGACGATATCGTCCTCTTTACGCTGGCGGACTGGGTCTGCTCGGCGTGATGATCGGGGTCGCGAAGCTGGTCGCGCCGGGCCGTGGGACCGCCTTTCCGCCATGGCAGGGCATGCAGTACATGCGAGACCAGTTCAGCGGCGAGGCGAAGCTGATATCTCTCGATAACGACAGGTATCCTCACGTCCGTTGGACTTCGGTGCGCCGGACTATGCTCGCTCGCCAATGGTCGTGATGACCCGGGGGCCACCTTTGCGTCTGGATCGTCGTTGATCGTCGCCAGGTATGGCCATCCACCATCATTTCGCGGGATGCGCCGATGTGCGCATATGATGTCAAGGGAGCTTTACTCTCATCGTCAGGGCATAGCCGCGTCTTGAGGCCCTATTTTTCACAGCGCGGGCAATCGCGTGGGCTCGCCATTGCTTCGCGTCGCGACGGCGCAGCGCCTTTTCGCGAGCTTCGTTCCGGTGAGCAATGCCGATCGTCAATTGGCCAAAAGGCGTTTCGCTTTAAATCGATCATAAGCACCGAGGATATGTCATGAACGTCACCGAACTCGCCGGCCCGAGCATTGACATGCTTCGCCCGGCCTCGCGCCCTGACCCGCGTCCGGCAAGGGGCGAGGCTCTGATCCGGTTGCGAGCGGGATCGCTCAACTTCCTAGACGTTGCCATCGCAACGGGCAGGTATCCAGGGATCGGATTTCCGATCGTGCCAGTTGCGGACGGGGCGGGCGAAATCGTCGAATTGGGCGGGGACGTCGGCGGGTGGGCGATCGGTGACCGGGTGATTCCGCATTTCATGCCGGACTGGCCGGGCGGTGCGATGACGCCGGCCATGTTCGCGGCGCGCCGCGGTGTGACAGTCCAGGGTAGTCTCGCGGATTTTGCGCTCGTGCCAGCGGCCTCTCTCGTCGCCATTCCAGCCCATCTCGGATACGCGCAAGCCGCGACGCTGCCTATCGCGGCTACGACGGCATGGCGTGCGGTGCGCACGGCGCGACTTGGCCCGCATTCGACTGCGCTGCTGCTCGGCACCGGCGGGGTCTCGATCTTTGCCCTTCAATTCGCCAAGGCGCACGGGGCGCGGGTTATCGTCACGTCGTCTTCCGATGCGAAGCTCGAGCGCGCTCAAGCTCTCGGCGCCGATCTGACGATCAATTACCGCTCGATCCCCGCCTGGGACGTCGAGGTGATGCGCCTGACGGACGGCTTGGGAGCCGATCTGGTCCTCGAAACGGGTGGCACGGCTACCTTTCCGCTCTCCGTCCGCAGCGCCTCGATGGGCGGCACGGTGTTCGTCATCGGTTTCCTTTCCGGTGCGAGTCCGACGATCGATGTGCTGCCCATCATGGAAAGGCAGTTGCGCATCCAGGGCAACAACACGGGCCCTGTCGCCGATTTGCGCGATGCCGCTGCGGCCATAGCCGCACATGGAATTGTGCCGGTGATTGACCGGACGTTCCCGTTTCGCGACGCCGCCGAGGCATACCGGCTGCTTGCGGACGGTGGTGGACATTTTGGCAAGATCGCTCTCGAGGGCGAGTGATCGAGGAAGAGGGACATCTAATGGATCTGAAACTTGAAGACCGAATCTGCCTCGTCACGGGCGCGAGCTCAGGCATCGGCAGGGCAACCGCTAGGATCCTGGCGGCCGAGGGTGCCCGTGTCGTTTTGACAGCGCGGACGTTGGATGCGCTGAAGCAACTGACGGAGGAGATCGAGGCGCTCGGCGGCGAGGACCCTGTCTCGGTGGCAGCCGATTTGGCCGGCGAGGACTCTGCGGACCCTCTGCTCGAAGAGGTGTTGTCGCGCGTCGGCCGTATCGACGTTCTAGTGAACGCCGCAGGCGGGTCCCGCCCGATGGACCGTCCGGATGACGAGGCGGCCTGGTCCGAGGCGTTGCGGCTCAACTTTCACTCGCCGCGCCGGCTGGGCGATCGTCTGGCGCCGATGATGGCGTCCCGCGGTTGGGGGCGGATTGTGAATGTGACGGGTGCCATCGTCGGCAAGAGTTGCAATGCCGCCGCGCCGGCCAAGGCTGCGCTGGAGAGTTGGGCGAAAGGCGCCTCGGCGGTCCACGCCCGGCACGGCGTAACGGTGAACTGCGTGGCGCCAGGGCGCCTCAACACACGTCAGATCTTGGAAAAGCTTCATCCGGACGAGGCATCCCGCAGGGCGTACATAGAGCGCAACATTCCCGCGGGGTATTTCGGGGAGCCTGAGGACGCGGCGGCGGTGATCGCTTTTCTCTCTTCGGAGCAGGCTCGCTACGTGACCGGGGTCACGATACCGGTCGACGGCGGGACCATGCGATACGCCTTTTGAGGGTCCTTGCGCGGGCGAAAACATGAGGTCGTTATCCATACTGGACGACCGGTCCGCTCGGTCGACGGATGCCAGCAGACAGTAAGACCGAGCTTGAGCCCGCATGGGTCTCCCATGAGACCGCGTAGAATGAGGGGTGGCGGACAACGTCCAGACAGGGTCAATCTCGGTTCGAAACGTGTCCCTTGGCTCGGCCGACACCTGCGGGATAGGGTCCATTTAGTCGAGGAAGAGGGGCGGTCGGGGAAGTACGTCGAACATGTCCTGTGCATGTTGGATGACCACCCGGGCCCGATAACGTGCGGCCAGGGCCTTCAGCCGTCCGATCGATGCGATTGTCTCGGCTCTGCTGACATTGCCGGTCGGTACCAATCCCTGATGGGCAGGGAAAGGATCGGCGCAAGCCGTCTTGCCATGCTGGCTAAGGCCCTCGACGTGGACGTCGTACGCGTTTTCGAAGGCGCCCCGAACCAGGCGGAGCGCGACGACACCGAGTTTCAGGAACTTCAGGACGCTCTCGGCTCCGGATATCTGAGCTCTGAAGTGTTCGAGCTTACGGAGACGTTCATGCGGATAGCGAGCCCGGAACACCGCAAAGCCGTTCTGGCGATTTCAAAGGTGCTCACGGATTCGAAGGCCGCCGCCGCATATGAGAAGATACAGGCCGTCGTGGCTGCGATGGCCATTGCCTGACGGCATGTCGCTCGTGAAGTCCCGCACCTCGGGCGATGGCTTCGGGTGATCCCGACGGCGTGGTAAACCCCTATCGGCTTCGATGACCGCGATGACAACAGGCGGGCGGTCGGCGTGACTTCTCACCGGCCAATTCCTGTCGGCGCTTTACTGCGCTAGTTCACGCAGGAATAAGGCGGGCCGTTGGTTAGTCCCTTTCCGATCGAACGCATCGCCTAGTCGATTACATGCGAGATCAGCGAGAAAGATCCTACCATATATGGCGGGTTCAAGCGGTTAGACGGAGTTTCGAGCTGAAAACCCCGGGGGCGGTTACCTCGCTCACATGCCCTCTGGCGCGAGTTCGAGCAGCGCGATGCCGCTCCCGTCCATCGCGAAAGGCACCGACTCGTGTAGATGGACGATCTTCCATCCGTTGCTTTTACGGCGCAGCACGACGGTCGAGCGAAACCAGAGGCTTTGATCCCCATCCTCGACTTTGACGCCGGTCATATGGCGCAGCGACCATGCAACCGCGAGGTCGCCATCGACCTCTACCGTTGTGTCGCTTGCTTCGATGCGCACGGGCCCATCCCAGGTCGCGAACCATTGTTCAAGGCTTGCCCGGTCGCGCATCGTCACAGATGATTGGACCAGCGGCGGAGCGAGGTCATAGCCGGTCACGTCATCGGCATATGTTGCGATGGCGGCAGCCGCATCCTTGGCTCGTATGGCGGACGAAAGCGTCTCCAGCACATTGCGGACCGCCTGTTGATCTTGATGCATGTTATTTCTCCTCGATATGAACAGGGGTGAAACCGCCAAAGATCATGCGCTTGCCGTCGAACGGCATCGGCTCCGCCATCATCGCGGCATTCGATTCCATCGCCTTGAAGGCCGCATCGCGGGTCGCCTTGTCAGGCCATTCGATCCAGCTGAACACGACAGTCTCGTCCTCAGTCGCCTGCACCGACCGCGCAAAATCGGTGACCTTGCCGACCGGAACGTCGTCCCCCCATCCCTCGACGACCCGCAAAGCGCCATACTCGATGAAGAACTTGTCAATGCGTCGCGCGTGGTCCAGGAACGCCTGCTTGTCCGCAGTTTTGACCGGGATCACGAACCCATCGATGTAGGTCATCTTTTATCTCCTTTGTCTTGGTGAAGGGTTCAGCTGAACAAGGCCCGCACCCGCAGGTTGCGAAGCCACAGCCCGCCCCACAGCATCGCGCCGAGATACACGCCGAAGAGCACATGGCTAAAGAGCGGGCTGCCGATGCGCACATGCGTGGCGACCGCACCGCCGAGGTAGGCGGTCAGCAGAATTGCGCCGAGAACAGCCGTGCGCGGCAAGGCATAGAGCAGCGTCGCGCCGAGTGTCAGCGTTCCGAGCAACCGTGCCGTCGCGACGTCAGACTGCCAACCGAGCTGCGCCATCGTGTCGGTTACTACGGACAGGGGAACAAGCTTGATCGCGCCGTCGAGCGTAAGCAAAGCGACCACGAGGCCGCTGAGAACGCGGCCCGACCAGATAGCCATGCGGCCGGCAGATGCCGGTGTAGCGTTATCGATTGTCGTTTCCATCGATCAATTCCTTTCGTTCGGGCACCGGCACGCCGCACAACAGCGCGATGTAATGTTTGAGATGCGCGACGCTCTGCCGCGCGACGGCAGGGTCACCCTTCGCTTTGGCGAGGATGAAGCCGCCTTGCAGCACCGCCTGGGTGTGTAGCGCCAGCGCATGCGGATCGATGCCCGTAACGCCATGCGTCGTTAACGCAGTCGCGATGTCGGCAACAAGCGTCTCGGCATGACCGGAGATGCTTGCCTCGCAAGCGGCACGGATCGCTGGGCTCGTCTCGTGCATCTCCTGCACCATCGTGCCAACGAGGCAGGTAAATTCAGGGATATCGCCCGCGATCAAATCGGCACGGAAATCGAGATAGGCGAACACGCGATCGAGCGGATCGGCGGGCGAATGATACGCCGCTTGGGAAAATAGTGCGGAGGTCGTTTCCGACCAATGGTTCGCGGCGGCGACACCAAGCGCATCTTTCGAAGGAAAATAATGAAAAAACGCGCCCTTCGTAACGCCCGCAGCGGTGCACAAGTCGTCAACGCTGGTTCCATTGAAGCCCTTCTCGCGCACAAGCCGCACCGCTGCGTTCAGCAGCTTTGCTTTGGCGCTTGTCGAGTGGTTCAGGGATATCGGACGGCTCATGACAGTTACATACCAACCGGTTGGTATGTTGTCAAGGTCGCAGTTGGTAGTCCAAGTCGTACCACGTCAGACCACCCGGTAAGGTCTGTCTGTGCAGGCGGCGGAACTCACCGCGCAGGTGATCGCCAATACTCACGCACATGCGCGGCAAGGAGGCTGCCCGCAGGCGAAAGCGGGGATGCCGTGTGCAAACGAATATCCGCTTTCGGCAATCGTGGTAGGCCATGAGCCGCACCTGCGGCCGACAATGATGCCGGCAGCATGCTTTCCTTGACGACCGTCACCGCCAATCCTTTCGTCGCAACGGCTTCCACGGCGGATAGGCTGTGACTGACGAAAGCGAGCCGCCATGTTCGCCCAGAACGATCGAGTGCGTCCAACGCCCATTTCCGGAACAGACATCCCGGCGGATAGAGAGCTACCGGCAACGGATTGCATGTTTTGATGTCGAGGAGATCGCTCGCGGCCCACACCGCCTGTTCGCGGCAGAGCGAAGTGCCTGCCGTTTCCCCCGCCGGGTGCATGGCAATCACAATGTCGAAGTCCGATCCAATCCGATCCACCATGCCTGATGTCAGACCGGTCGTCATCTCGATCAGGATATTTGGATACGCGACCGTGAATGATCTCAGCAATGCGGGCAAGACAGCTGTCCCGTAATCATCCATGACGCCAAGCCGCACGCGTCCCTGCACCTCATGCTCATGGAGGCGCTGAACGGCCTCCTCCCCCAACGACAGAATACGATGGGCGTAGCCTACCAGTTTCTCTCCGGCGGGACTGAGCGCGACGCGCGTCGTCGAACGCTCAAGCAATCGAAGCCCGACCTGTTCCTCCAGACGCCTGATCTGGGTGCTCACGGCTGACTGCGTTCGATTGAGAGCCGCTGCCGCGCGCGTGAACGACTGGTGCTGGGCGACGGCGACGAAAGCCTGCAAAAGGCTCGGATCAAGCGCAGCGTTTCTTATCATATTTTCCGATAACTCTCATGCATAATATTCGATTGCCAGATAGGGTACGCAGCCGCACTCTGGTTAGCAAGCGGCAACGCATTTCGATCGAGTAGTGGCATGACGACTGATGCTAACTCAGGCAACGGTAAGCGGGGAGACGTCCGCAGCGGGCATTCCCGGATACAAAGCGCGCAACTTGGTGTGCGACGCGCATCGCCGCTTGCCATCAGCTCAGGGCTGTTCGGAATCCTTTATGGCGCTGCCTGCATGTCGCTCGGGATTTCGCCTACCTTGGCGGCGCTGTCATGCGTGTTGATCTTCTCCGGTGCCGTGCAGTTCACCGTTCTCGGCATGCTGGCCGAGCCGTTTTCGGCATCGGCCATCGCAGTTTCGAGCCTGCTCATTTGCAATCGCCTCTTCTTGATGGGCATCTCGATCGCCGATCATCTTCGCGAGCGTTCGTGGGTGGCACGGCTTCTGTCCATGACGGTTCTGACGGACGGGGCCTGGGCGGCGACAATCGCCGAGAAAGCGCCCGTCGACCGGTTCGTCTATTTCGTCTGCGCCGGCCTATGGATACTGGCGCTGTGGGTCGCGGGCACCCTGCTGGGCGCGGTCGTCGCCGGTCAGCTCGAGCCGGACATGATCACCGCATTGAGGTTCTCCGGCGTGTTGTTTCTGGCCCTGCTACTGCTGCTCGTCGTCCAGAATACGTCGATGGGCCATGCACCCTGGATCGTCTCGGCGCTGGTATCGCTTGCCGGCAGTCGGCTTATGCCGCTGCCGATCGCATTCCTGATCGGCGTGACGGTCGGGTCCTGCATTGCATGGTTCGGTGCACCGAGGGAGCGGATGGATGTCGATTGACACACGATTTTTGATTGCAATCGCCATCATGGCCTCCATTGCATTCGGGTGCCGCGTCGCCGGATTGATCGTCGGCACTTATCTGGGGGACAGTCGAAAACTCAGGCAGTTCCTCGACATTCTCCCCGCATGCGCCATGGGCGCCGTCCTCGGTCCTTCGCTCGGTGCGATGACGCTGGTGCAGTCGATTGCCCTCCTTGTTTCGGCGGCAGTGCATCTCGCAACGTCGCGCTTTCTGCTCGCCCTCGCGCTGGGCACGGCGGTGCTGTTATCCCAAAGATGGATCGTGTCGATGACAGTGTGACATTGGTAAACCATCAATGATCGCGTTCGCCGAGACGACTGCGCCCACGGCACGGCACCGTGTCTGACGTTCCCGCTTGGCGCCGATTGACTGAGACCGCTCGCGAAAAGGTGACTTCGTCGCGCCGCTCTCTCGCCAACTCAATCCCTGACCGACCGGAAGCCAAGAACAGAAGCCCGCCGGGTCAGGCACATCGACTTTTCGAAAAGCTGAGTATCGGGAGCTAAAAGATGGACGACCATGCATCTGGAGAGCAAGCCGTTGGCGCCGTCGGCATAGAACGACGGCGCTCACGGCAGCGCGGCAGGCGCGTGGTCATCGGCGCCTTCGGCGTGATGTTCGTCATGTTCGGCATTATCAACAGCTTCTCGTCGTTCTTCGCCTCGCTGCAAGAGGCGTTCACGGCGCAGCGGGGGGAGATCGCGCTCATTTACTCGATTGCCGCTCCGCTGTATTTCCTTCTCGGTCTGGTCAGCGGCCCGCTCGCAGACAGCCTCGGGCCGCGCCGGGTTGCGTTTATCGGCGTCCTGCTCGGGGCAGCCGGCTTGTTGTTCGCGGCGCAGGCGACGACGCTTTGGCAGATTTATCTGGGGTTCGGCGTCGGCGTCGGCTGCGGCGTCGGCTTTTCCTATGTGCCCGCGATTGCCGCCGTCCAACGCTGGTTTCTCAAGGGCCGCGGCACCGCCTCCGGTCTCGCCGTTGCGGGCATCGGCCTCGGCACGCTCGCGATGCCGTTGGTTGCGGCGCCGCTCATCTCCTGGCTGGGCTGGCGGGGTGCTTGGTCGGTCTTCGCCGTGCTGATGATCGTCGGCGGCGGCGGCGCAGCGCTGCTGCTTGATCGGGGCCCGGAGCGCTACGGCTGGCTGCCCGATGGCGACATTGCAGATCCTTCGGCGCAGCACCAGCGGGCCGCGGTCATGGGCTGGAGCATCAAAGACGCGACCCGGTCCCGGCCGTTTTGTCTCCTCTATCTCGGCTTGGTGTTCGCAAGCGTCGGCGCCTTCGTCCCCTTCGTCCATCTTGTTCCGTACGCGGAGGATCATGGCATCTCTCAGACCTCGGCGATTGCCATCTTCGGCATGCTCGGCATCGGCAGCACCGCCGGGCGTTTCGCTATCGGCGGCCTCGCCGACCGGATCGGCCGGGGACGGTCACTGGCCCTCGTGTTCGTCGGCCTCACCGCCACGCTGCTGTGGTGGCTCGTGGCGACCAGCGCTTGGCAACTCACGATCTTCGCACTTGTCTTCGGGTGTTGCCAAGGCAGCTTCGTCGCGCTCTATCCCGCGCTTACGGTCGACTATTTCGGCGGTCGTAACGCCAGCGGCATCATCGGCATCCTTTATACAGGTGGGGCCATCGGCACACTCGCCGGACCGAAGCTGGCGGGCGACGCCTTCGATCTCTTCCACAGCTACTCGCTGCCGATCCTCGTCAGCGCCGGCTGCGCCCTTGTTGCCGCAATCTTCATACTGCTGTTGCCAAAGCCGGCAGTCATCCATGACCGGGAAGCTTGAAACAGGAGCATGGTCGGTATCAAGCAATGCTTCGTGACCGCACGCGGAATTCGTCATCACCGCGCCGAGACGGGTGCGGGCCCTCCCGTGATGCTGGTGGAAGGCTGGCCAGAATTCAGGACGCCCTGGACATTGATCGCGGCGGCCTCGTTGGTCATCACGTCGACTAAAGTGATGCGGAGTATCGGAGTGCGATCTTCAGACCCGGAAACCGGCCTGTTCTCGCCCGATAGCGCAATCCATGGCGCGGGTGGCCACTGGGATAACCCGGTCACACCGATTTGATCTGGTATTGAAACTTCCTGCACTTGATGCCGTGTGGTAAAACTCAAGTCCGACTTTGGGAAGATGTCTGTCAGGCGATGCACGAAAATCAGCGCTGCCGCTGCAATTAGGACCGTCTGCTATAGGGTTGCAGTTAACGCAAGGATGACGAATTTTGCGCGGCAACGAAACCGTTCGCCATCTGATGGCATTCCACCGAAAGGCGCTAGATGCTCATAGTTTTTGGTGGCTTGCCGGGCACGGGCAAAACGTCGATCTCAAAAACGCTTGCTCGCCGTCGTTCGGCAGCATACCTGCGCATTGATGCGATCGAACAGTCCATCAAGAATGCCGGGGTCCTTCGAGGCGAGGTGGGAGCAGCGGGTTATTCGGTCGCCTATGCGTTGGCTGAATCCAATCTTGTCCTCGGGCAGACGGTCATTGTCGACGGCGTCAATCCGGTCGAGACAAGCCGTAGAGCTTGGCGGGATACTGCGGCACAGGCTTCGGTCAGATTGGTGGAGATCGAGATCATCTGCTCCGACCGCGCCGAACACCGACGCCGCGTCGAGGGACGCTCGTCCGATATTCCAGGACACCGACCACCGAATTGGGCGTCTGTCATCGAGCAAGACTACGAGCCATGGGATCTGCCGCATATCGTGATCGACACGGCGAAGATCACATCGGATGAGGCGCTCTCTTCACTCGAGAGGCATCTCAACCTTCCGACAAATGGTGTCATAAACGACCGTTCGACCGGCCTTGACGTCAAAAGAATCGCGGCCAACCTGATAGCGACTGACGTTGCGGTCGCACGGCAGTTCTACGCCGATTTCCTTGGCCTCGACATCGTAATGGACCTCGGCTGGATTGTCACATACGAAGGCGGTGGCCAATCGTTTCCGCAAGTCAGTGTCGCCTGTGACGGCGGCTCGGGGACAGCGGTTCCAATGCTGTCCATCGAAGTGGGCGATGCCGACGAAGCCCATCGCCGCGCTCTCGCTTCCGGTTTGCCCATCGAATACGGTATCGTGACGGAATCTTGGGGCGTCAGGCGCTTTCACGTTCGTGACCCATTCGGCAATCTCGTCAACATTCTCTCCCACGGCTGATGTCGCGATGAGCAGAAACTGCCGAGGGTCGCAACTGACCTCCTTTACGTTTCCATTGTCTGGCCCCGCAGAGAGGCCAGTTTCACACTGTTGAAATTGACCGTTATGTTCTGCTTTAGCTTGGCGTAAATGCGCCGGACTGGGGTCTGCCATCTGAAGTTGCGAGGCCGAGCGGTGGTTGGCGACAGGCGCATATTGCCGGGCATCGTTTGCGCCAACAGGTACGGGCTCATTCGGCGCGATGCTCAGCGCGCCTACGGGCCGCACTTGTACGAACGATGTGCCCGAAAGTGCCGCGCCGGCTTGTTCAGCCGTACCTTTGCCGGACTGAAGGCGTCGATTGGCTCGCCAGGCGATGCGTGCCGCGGCAACTGCTAGTTTCCCCCGGTCGCGACGGCCGCACCAGCTCCATGCGCCACGGCAAACGCCTCTCCAGAAACGCCAAGAGCTTGAGATCATGTTCGGCAGGCTGAAGGACCGGGCCGCATCTTGATGGCTAACTCGATTCGAGCTTGGCAATGACGAGCGCAACCGCGATCGACGCCATGGCTCCCTTCCGGCTCCCTCTGGTGACGAGAGCCCTGGGTCTTCCGCCTTCGCGTCATGCGGCTAATCGGGGTTGTCTAATGGTAGGCGGTTCAAATCGACTTGAACGACTACTCGGACCTTGACATAGCAGCTTCGTTATATAACTGTTCGGTTATGCAAACTCTGGATGCTCAATTTGCGGCACTTGCCGACCCGCAGCGGCGCGCGATCCTTGCCCGGCTCGCACGGGGCGAAGCGACGGTGTCCGAACTGCAGCGCCCGTTGGGCATCAGCCAGCCCGCAGTCTCGCGCCATTTGAAGCTGCTTGAGCAGGCTGGACTGATCGAGCAGTCCCGCGCCGCTCAGGCGCGGCCAAGGCGGCTGAGGCCTGAGGGACTCGATGCGGCGCGCAGCTGGATCGCGGAGTTGCGCGACCTCTGGAGCGACAGCTTCGACCGGCTCGACGAATTTCTCGCCGACCCCGCCAACGGAGACATCGAATGACTGCCACACCTCGCTTCTCGATCACCCGTACCTTCAAGGCACCGCGCAGCCGGGTATGGAATGCCTGGACGACGCCTGAGGCGCTCGCACAGTGGTTTGGGCCAAAGGGGTCCGAGGGAACGATTCTCGCATTCGACCTGCGCCCGGGCGGCGAGTGGCGCGGCCGTATGGACGCGCCTGACGGCAGCGTGATGTATAGCAAATTCGTCTTCCGCGAAGTCGAGCCGATGTCGCGCCTCGTCTGGGTGCACGGCTTCGCGGATGCCGCCGGAAACCGTATCCGCGCGCCGTTCGCCCAGCTCTTCCCTCTCGAGATGCTGACGACCGTGCTGTTCGTTGACGATGGCGAAGGGACCAGGATCGATTTCAGTTGGACGCCGCTTGACGCCACGCCTGAGGAGGAGGCGTTCTTCACAGGCATGATGACGTCTATGGATGGCGGCTGGTCGGGCAGTTTCGCGCAACTGGACGAGTTCCTTGCCGCCGGCCGGGCGGGATAGGAGCGTCTGCGGCACGGCGACATCTGTTCCGGTAAGGGCTCAGCGTGCCGGCGCTCGATCTTCCCGATAGGCAGGTGCATTGCGGATCGTGTCCTCGTCAAGGCCGATCTCGCGGACCCGGGCCATGGTGGTAGCGTGGAAGCATCGCTTGACGACATGGTCGACGTGCCTCGACTTCACCATGCGCTTGCCGCGGAGGGCCGGCATCGGATCTGCGAACGCTGGTTGCAGGACGTGCAGCTGTAGCGCTGGCGCCTGAAGTGCAGCGCGACGGACGGACAGCGCATGGGCGGGTCGCGGATCTCGATCGTCTCGCGACCGATCTTGTGGGCGGTGACGAGGAGCCTCGACGGGTCCATCTGGCAATGGGCGCAGCAGATCATTGGAACGTGCCCGATACCTCGATGTGGATCTGATCAGGGGCGCTTGCGTCATCGATGCCGCATCCTGCGAGACTCCGAGCGGCGATCCGTGGACGGAAGTCATCGGCAGTGATTTGATCGGGTCTGGTCGACGCACGTTCGCGGGCGGCTCCATGGACCTTGGCGGGACCTAATCCCAGCCGTCCTATACCAATGGTCCTCGTCCCGTCATCGAATGCAATAGTTCGGGGAATCTTCCTTCTTCGGCCCGGTGCCCGGCTTGACCCCCGCCGACGATCACGCTGCGATCACGGCGGCGGGGGCATGGCTTCGAGCGGGCGTCCTTTTGCGTCGTGCGTCACCTGGGGTGCACGATGGTCGGCGACGGGGAGTCTGCACTGGCTGGCATCCGTGCCGGACCGGGGAGCGTGCTGGAGATCGGGTTGGTCGTCCGGACTGTCTTCAGCACGCCAGTGGCGTGTATATGTCCGACGCGGCTCCCCACGGGCCGAGAGACCCGGCCGGACTAGGCGACCGGGCCTATGATCTGGTGATGACGTTTGCCGCTTGCGGCGGAAATGGGTTTTAATGCCGAAGAACATTGTCGTCTACTCCGATGGGACGGGCCAGGACGGGGGCGTCCGCCCAGAGCAGCGGATAAGCAATGTCTACAAGCTCTACAGGTCCTCGCGCGTTCACCCGGACAATGCGACCGACCCGTCCGAGCAGGTCTGTTTCTACGATCCAGGGCTGGGAACCGACAGCGGCGCCAGGGGGCTGACCGGAGCGATGCGGAAGATCGACAAGCTGCTGCAGTCGGTGACGGGTCGCGGCATAACCAAGAACATGACCGACTGCTACGAGTTCATCATCAACCACTACCGCGAGGGCGACAGGATTTACCTGATCGGCTTCAGTCGCGGCGCTTACACCGTTCGTTGTCTCGCCAACACGATCATGCTCTGCGGCATACCGACGAAAGCGGCCGACGGCCCGCTGCTGCGCTACCGAAAGCAGGTTCACGACATCGCCAGGGAGGGTGTCGAGACCGTTTACGAGCACGGCGCCGGGCATGCGCGCAAGGATTACGATGCCGAACGTGAGGAGCAGGGCCGCAGATTTCGCGCCCGGTACGGCTCGAATTTCGCCGGTGATGACACCGACGAGGACAGATCCAACGCGGCGGCCTATTTCGTCGGGGTCTTCGACACCGTGGCGGCTTTGGGCGCGAGCGGCATGCGCAGATTCGCGATCAAGACGGGCCTGACGCTTCTCTTTGCCTTGGTTGCGGGCAGCGTGTCGGGCGTACTGGCGATCGTGCCGGCGTTGATTGTGAGATACGGTTTTGGCTTCGGTTTTTGGTGGTCGGAGCTTGTTTTTGCCGCCGTGTTTTTCTTGACGGCGTTGTGCTGGTTCTTGTACCGCCAACATGCCGAATACACCAAGACGATCTATGACTTCCCGAACCGGGGTGACAAGCGCTCGCATCAGGCGGAATGGAAGTCGGACAACTTCGACCGCCTCCTCTCGAGATATGTCGGCACCGCTCGCTCTGCCAACGCCATCGACGAGAGGCGGAAAGATTTCGACCGCGTCCCTTGGGGACAAGCGGAGAGCAAGCAATTGTCGCAGGTTTGGTTCGCAGGCAATCATTCCGATGTCGGCGGCAGCTATCCGGAAACCGAATCTCGTCTTTCCGATATCGCGCTGCAGTGGATGCTGCAGGAGATCCTCGCCTTGGACCATCCGATCCGGTTCGGTCCTATAACGGTCAATGGTATGCCGATGGGCGCCGGGAGCGCGTCCGGTGCCGCCGGGACGCCTTTGCATCTGTTCCCTGACGCGACGGGCATGCAGCATAGCGAGATCGCGGGGACGCGCGATGCCATTGACGCCTTCAGAGAGCGACTTCCTCGTGTCGGCCGCAGTCTTCTGGCTCACGCAAACTACGAGATCATCAAGCGGAAGATCGCGCCCCAGGCGACGGTTCATCCGACGGTGAAGCAGCGGTTTGCGCTGGAAGCGGTCATCGATTGCGCAAGCGATGAGGTCGGTGTCTACCGCCCCGAAGCACTGCGTGAACACGATGACTTCAAGCAACTCTACCTTGACCTTCCCGCTGCCGATGCACCGCCGCCGGGAAGGAGTGAGGAGCATGCACACGCGACGCAGGGAATGCAGCGCGACACGTGAAGATCGATGGCAGATCGGATACCGTACACTATGGTCGCCCCTGTCGCAGGGCGGATTGTCGTTTCCTAGGGCAGGAAGATTGCCGTGTGTTGCTATCCGCATCCATGCTAAGCCCGACATCTAGGATGAGATCGATATTCGGGCGTGTGGCTGGCCGTGACCTATACGATCGTATGGCTGAATGACCTCGAGATCGTCGCGATGGACGAAAGCGACGATCCTCTTCAAGCTTTGCGGGTCGCGTTGGAAAGGTTCGATGCTGGTGAGCACGAGGATCGAGCGAACTCATTTCGGATTGTCGACGACGCCACGTTGCACGTGCTTCTGGAATACCCGCAGACGACATCTGCCCAGCCGGACACGTTTCACTGACCGTGAGCTCGAATGAGCCTATTCACGAGATGGTCACGATCTGCGATGTCCACCGCTCAATTGCCGACGCGGCAATCGGGATGGACCTCGCCGATGCGAGCGCAAGCCTCACCGGGATAGGCAATCGGTGGGCAGGGCATAAAGCGATGCCGTGCCGATTAGTCGACGGAGTGGATCCCGCCATCGGGAATCGATTGCGGGATCCCTTAGCCGCGGACGGCATAATCGAGGGCCCTCTGCAGTACTTGGTTGCAGAATGCGGGACTGAGAACCGGGCCCGTATGTCGGCCCAGTGTGTAGGGCGGTCCGCGGGAGGGATCGCTCCTGTTGATGCAGGCGACGATCAGCGTCGCCAGCGCCGCCTCTTTGGCGCCGGCTGCGGCGGCTCTCGCGCCGTTGGAGGGCGCGTCGGCGGTCAGCGCCACCAGAAGCGCTCCGTACTGGCTCAGGATGATTGCGTACGCATCTTGGCCGATGATCCCGTTGGCATAGCTTTGGCAGGCGGCGTAAAGGCCGTCGCGGAGCGCGAGCACACCGGCCTTTCGGCCCTCGAGCTTCTCGATCTTTTCCTCGCTGGAAGTATCGACGTTTGCCTTCAAGATTTCGGAAGCGGCCGCCCCTGCGACTACAGTCGGGATCGTCCCTTCTCCCGAGACCGTGGCCTTCTTCGTGATTCCGACGGCGTAGTCTGGGCTCGGCTCCGTGCAGACGATCGGCACCCGGTTCCCGTCGATGTCTGTCCGCGACCGTTCGGTGATCAGCCTGATGCCTCCCGTCGTCGCGATCCCGTCGACTGAGCCGAAAGCAACTGGTTTCGTCCCGAAGTTGAGCGATCCGCATCCAGACAGCGCGAGCGACATCGCTGTCGCCGCGCATCTGACGAGCAAAACGGGTTTTTGGGACCAGGACGTCGATACGACCTGTTTTTCGATGTTAGACAAGATCGCCTCCATGGCCTCGTGCGTCGTACGGGACTTCCAATGCGAGATCGTTTCGCGCTCGCCTGTGCTGAATGGCAGGTTCCACCGTGACCGCATCGTGAGCCCACGGAAGCGCTCGGCTTCCGGACCGGGGTTGCCCGTTAGCGTGGTCGGAGCAAGGCCAGCTCGTTGAGCTCGGGCTTCAGCGCGCGATGGCTATAGGAGCCATTGGGCGCCGCCGGGCTCGCGTCAAACGGGTGCGAGGCCGCAGGACCATCGCATGGAATGATCGCTCCGGCAGATAAGTGCGGCAAGTCCGCTTGTAGAACTGACGCAGCGTGAAATCGCGGCGAATTCCGGCGCGGGCGCTGACCGTCGCGTCGATCGGGACGAGTGCTGATCTCCGAACGGGCCAGTAAAAAAGGGGCGTCCCGCTCTTGCAAGCAGCCGATGAGTTGCCTTATGTCGACAGGTGGGCAGTTAGCCAAGCAGGTCCCCGAGTCCGATCGGAAATCGCCGGCACCGCTTTCCCGTAGCGTGCCAGACGGCATTCGCGATGGCGCCGCCGGTTCCGGTGATGCCGATCTCGCCGACGCCCTTGATGCCGAGCGCGTTGACGTGAGCGTCATGCTCCTCGATCAGCAGGGCTTCGATCGAGGGCACGTCCGCATTCACCGGCACGTGGTATTCGCCAAGGTTCGCGTTCATGATCCGGCCTGACCGTCGGTCGGTGATGGCCTGCTCGTGCAGGGCGAAGGACACCCCCCAGATCATGCCGCCGAGATATTGGCTCCGTACGAGATGCGGATTGATGATCCGCCCGGCTGCGAAGGCGCCGACGAGACGGGTGACCCGGATCTGACCCAGATCGGGATCGACTGCCACCTCGGCGAACACGGCGCCATGGGCGTGCATGGCGTAGCTCGATTGCGCTGCCGGATCGGCCGCCCCCTTGCCGCGCGCGGTGATCTGCTCCAGCCCGGCGTGCCTTAGAATGTCGCCGTAACTCTCGCTGCGGCTCTCGTCGTCCCGGCGGAACAGGCGACCACCACGGGCGACAACCCCCGCATTGCCCGCCCCGAACAAGGCAGAGCGCTCGTTGCTGGTCGCGAACTCCGCGAGCCTGGCGATCACGGCCTTCCCGGCCTCGTGGATGGCCATTCCGGCAGTGGCCGTATGCGCCGAGCCGCCCGCGATGCCGGCATCGGGAAGATCCGAGGACCCTGAACGGAAATCGACGCTCTCGATATCCAACCCCAGCCCATCGGCGGCGATCTGCGCGAGCGCCGTCCAAGCGCCCTGCCCCATATCATGGGCGCCGATCTCCATCACGCCGGACCCATCCTGCCGGACGGTGGCGCTCGCCTCAGCCTGGAACATGATGGCGGGGAAGGTGGCGGTTCCAACGCCCCATCCCAGCAGTGATCCCGCCCGATCGCTCATTTGGCGCGGTTCGCGAGGACGGCCCGACCAGCCGAAGCGCTCGGCCCCACGCGCATAGCAGTCGCGCAGGGCTTTCGACGAGAATGGCTTGCCGGAGATCGGTTCGGCTTCAGCATAGTTCCTCAGGCGAAAATCGAGCGGGTCCATCGCGCAGGCGAAGGCCATTTCGTCGATCGCGCTTTCGAGGGCGATCGAGCCGGTCGCCTCGCCTGGCGCGCGCATGAAGAGCGGCGTGCCCGCATCGGTCCGTACCGCGTCATGCGAGGTCGCGATGGCGGGGCTGGCATAGAGCGTGTGCGAGGCATCGGCGGCGGGCTCGAAGAAATCATCGAAGCTGCTCGACGTGGTCCTGGCGTGATGATCGATCGCCGTCAAATGTCCGTCTGCGGTCGCGCCCAGGCGCAGGCGCTGCCGCGTGGGTGCACGATGGCCGACGGGCCCGTACATCTGCTCGCGGCTGAGCACGAGCTTCACGGGCCGGCCAACGAGCTTTGCCGCCATGACGCCCAGCACCTGCGGACCGGAGATCATTCCCTTTGAGCCGAAGCCGCCGCCGAGGAACGGACTGCGAATATGAATGTCATCCGATGAAATTCCGAAGAGACCGGCGATGCGCCCCTGCGCCATGGCCATGCCCTGGCTCGGCGTGTCGATCGACAGCGTGTCCCCTGTCCAGGCGGCGACGATGGCGTGCGGCTCCATCGCGTTGTGGTACTGGCCCGGTGTCTCATAGACGGCCTCGATCGTCTTCTCAGCCGCTGCCAGCCCCGCCTCGACGTCGCCTTTGCTGATTGTGGCCGGGTTGCCGACCCCGACGCTCGCTGGAACGAAGCTCTCGCCGTCCAGACCGGTTTTTGCAGCGTGTTCCTCGTAGCGGGGAGCGAGCAGGGCCGCGCCTTCCGTCGCCGCCTCCAGCGTTTCCGCTATCACCACCGCGATCGCCTGGTTGGGATAGCGCACCGCATCGTTCTGCAGCAGGTCCAGCCGGAACATGAAGGGATTGGTCTTGACGTCGGGGTCCATGGCGAGTTCGGGCTTGTGCGCGGGCGTCATCACGTCGACGACGCCCGGATGCGCTTTCGCCGCCGCGATGTCCAGAAATGCCACGCGACCGCGTGCGATACGGGAGGCGGCTATCACGGCATGAAGCATGCCCGGCGGATGATTGTCGGCTGCAAAACGCGCTGCGCCCGTGACTTTGAGAACGCCATCGCGACGAGTGAGAGGCTGCCCGATATTCGAGCCGTGCCGCATATGAGGCGTGGGTTGCAGTTCGATCTCAGGCGACATGGAGCTCTCCGGAAACGGTTGAGAAAGGTGAAGCGGGAAGAGCGGGAAGCTTATCAGGTGTGCCCGCTGCGGCCTTGGTCAGGGCACGGACGAGGATCCGCCGCGCCAGCTCGATCTTGAAGCCGTTTTCGCCGGACGGCCGGGCTTCGCGAAGCGCCTGCTCCGCAGCGCGCCGGAACGTCTCTGCGATCGGCGCCTCGCCTCGTAGCATCGCCTCTGCCTCGCGGCAGCGCCAGGGTTTCGCCGCGACGCCTCCGAGAGCAAGCCGCGCTTCTCCGATCACGCCGCTCTCGATCGTCAAGGCTGCCGCCGCGGATGCCACCGCGAAGGCATAGGATGTGCGCTCTCTAACTTTCAGGTAACCGGAGTGTGCCGCAAAGGCCTCGGCTTCCCGCGGGAGCCGGATGGCGACGATGAGATCCCCCGGCTCCAGCGCGCTATCTTGGTCCGGGCGGTCCCCTGGCAGCTTATGCAGTGCTTCCAGCGGCATCTCGCGCGAACCTCCCCGCCCCTCGATTTCGACCTGCGCATCGAAGGCGACGAGCGGCACGCAGAAATCGGACGGGTTGGTGGCGATGCAGGCATCGCTCCAGCCGAGCACGGCGTGGAGATGATTCTCGCCGAGCCGTGCATCGCAGCCGGCACCCGACGACCGCTTGTTGCAGGCGCTCGCCGAATCGTAAAAATAAGAACAGCGCGTGCGCTGCAGAAGATTGCCGCCGACCGTGGCGGCATTGCGCAATTGCGCCGAGGCCCCCGAGAGAAGCGCCTCCGCGACAGCCGGAAAGGCCCGGGCGAAATCCGGATCGTGAGCGAGGTCCGCGTTGCGGACCATCGCTCCGACGCGGAAGCCGCCATCCGGCAAGCGCTTGATGCGGTCGAGATCAGGCAGCCACGTTACGTCGACGAGCGTGTCCGGACGGCTGATCCCGCCCTTCATCAGGTCAAGCAGGTTGGTTCCGGCGGCGAGATAGGCGGCACCCGGTTGGGAAGCGGCTGCGATCGCGTCCGCAATCGTGGCCGGCCTGACGTAATCGAAAGTCTTCATGCCGCGTTCCTCCGGTCTTGGGCGAGGACCTTCTGCGCCTCGAGGACCGCCTCGGTTATGCCGATATAGGCGGCGCAACGGCAAAGATTGCCGCTCATGCCCTCCCGGATGCGCTCTGGATCATCGCCCGCGTGACCCTCGTTGATGAGCCCGATGGCGCTCATGATCTGGCCCGGCGTGCAGAAGCCGCATTGGAGCCCGTCATGCGCGATGAACGCCGCCTGCACGGGGTGAAGCGTATCGCCCTCGGCGAGGCCTTCGATCGTTTCGATCTCAGCTCCATCATGGCTGATCGCGAGCGCGAGGCAGGAATTGATCCGCCGGCCGTCGATAAGGACCGTGCAGGCCCCGCACTGACCCCTGTCGCAGCCCTTCTTGGTGCCCGTGAGGTCAAGTCGCTCGCGCAGCAAATCGAGTATCGTGACCCTCGGGTCGTCGAGGGCGATTTGCCGACTCATGCCATTGATGATGAGGTTGATCGAGAAAGTCATGCGTGGCTCCGATCGATTGCGGTTATGATGATCGCGGCTGCCCTTCCCGTCCGCGCGTTTCCGGCTGGGACGGGACTGGCTTTGACGGGGTCGGCAAATGTGCATTGTGGTGGGCGCGTCCGCCAAGCCGGCACCATGTGTTGCGAATATACGGAGGCTGCCTCCGTTTTGCAAGTGATGTGTGCCGGTCGTTAGTCGGGATGGGCGAATTCGGAATGGACGATCTCAAGCTAATCCGACGCAAGCCCCGCTCGGACATGGTTCGAAACCGCGAACGTCTGCTCGACGCCGCCAAGTTCGTATTCAGCGCGGGCGGGCCTGATGCCAGCCTCGAGGCTGTCGCTCGCCGTGCGGGACTCGGCATCGGGACCCTCTATCGCCATTTCCCGACACGGGAGGCTTTGTTCGAGGCTGTCTACCGGCACGAGGTCGAGGAGCTGGGTGCGTACGCCGAGCGTTTGAAAAGCGGTGTGGCACCCGTCGACGCGCTGCGCCTTTGGCTGCACGCCAATGTCGAGCTCGTCGCGACCAAGAAGGGGATGCTGGCGGCACTTGCCCTTGCGACACATGCGCCAGCGGATCTTTACGCCTATTCGCTGGACCGCCTGACCCGGGCCGTCGGGGAGCTGTTGCAGCGTGCCGTCGACACAGACGAAATACGCTCGGATATTTCGCCCGAAGATCTGATCAGGGCGTTGGTGGGGATGTGCCATTTGCACGACCAGCCCGGCTGGCAGGTGAGTGTCCTGCGGCTCGTCGATGTGTTCGTGGACGGTCTTCGAATTAGGGGCTAACGCGGGTCGCAACATCATCTTTCGAAACAAGGCATTCGAAATGCATGGCTCGTCCCAAGCGATCGTACCGGTCAACTGATCGCGAGCGGACCGTTCAGTGACGGCCGCTGGCAGGGCTCCGTGGCGTTTGCTGCACGTTCGGGCGCAACGGCGCGATCGCAAGCCCCTGCGCCCTTAGGACGGGGGAGCGGGCAAGGGCTGGTCACACCGGCCGACCACCTTCGCTGGATCGGGGCGTCCGGCAGGCAGACGTGACACAACCAAGGCGGTATTGCGATATTCCTGGATTCGCCGGGGGTTGCGCCATGTCAAGTTCACGCATGCGGGGACTTTGCAATTCTCATTGCAAACGCAAGACGGTTTTCGTGACTGGCACGCGGCGGCCGCGCGCGATCGCCTGCGGGATGATGCCGAGGGCGATCACGCTGCGGTCACGGCGGTACGGCAATGTTTCGTAACGGGCGGCCAGGGGGGCGGCCTCGTACTTTGTGCGATCTTTTTGGGAGCCCGCGATGATCGACCCTCGGCTAAATGCGCGGCATCACCGTCCGATGATTCTTGCGGGACTTGGTCTGCTCGCGTCCGTATTGGCAATCTTCGGTTCTCCGACGGATACGGACATCGGCGGGGCCGCCGTTGCCGCTCCCCTGTCGGCCGCTTCGCCAACCGCGCCCGCGACGGCTAGGTTGTCGTCGAACGACGTTTCCTGGCTATTCCCCCCGCCTTTGGTCGCCGCCGATTTCGCCAAGGCGATCTCCATGGGCGACCTCGCGATCCCCGTTGCCGGAGATCCGGTGAAGCGTGAGCGGGCTTGGCCCGATGCCGCGTTCGCCCAACTGCTCGCGCTCGCCGACGGTCCGGCCGCGATCGTGTCGGGCACGGGTGCGCGTATCGGGTTGCCGGCCGAGGCGAGGTCGATCGCCGCCTGGCATATCGCGGGCGTTCGCATCGATGCCGGGGCGCCGGGGTTGTCCGATGCCATCCGCGCGGAGTTCGGCCGTCTGCCCCAAATCAGGCTGATCGTCCAGCCTGTCCTGAAGGGACCGCAGGGCGAACCGAGGGTTCAGGACATCGCTGTCCATCTCATCTACTCGTTCACCGACGGACAGGATCCGCCGGCGCAGGAAGGCTGCCTGATGCGGCCCAAGCCGGATCTCGCCGCTTTTGACGCGATCGTGCGGGAGCTTTCCGCCATCAAGGCGGGTCTCACCGTCGGCAGGTTCGGGGCGCACCGCATCGACACGGGCTCGGCTCCGCTCGGCGTCCATCCCGGCCTTCGCGACGCGACGACATCCGCTCGGACGCGCAGCGAGATGAAGGCGTTCCTCGAGCGCCATCTGAGTGGCGCGAAACTCGGCGCGATGGCCGTCATGGGACTACCCGCCGAAGGCTCGAGGCCATGGATCTTCCTCTCGATGGCGCGTCTTGACAGGGATATCTCCCCGACTTTGAAGGCGGGCGATTTCATCCCCGTCCATGGCCCCGCAATGGACGGATCCCAGTTTGCCCAGATGCTCAATCCGGGTTCCGCCGGCAACGCGGTAGTGCCCGCGCCGAGTGCCAACAACGGCTCCGCGATCACCTGCAGGCACGCCGCCCTGCCCGTCCCCGCCCCGCCCGTGGCGGAGCGCAAGGGCGTCGCGACGGCGGAGCTCTTCGATAGCTCGCGGCCCTCGCCCGCACGCATCCGCGAGATACTGGATACGCTCGCCGATCCCGACAGGAGCCATTTCTTCAACACCGACTGCGTCAGTTGCCATACCGACACGCGGCGGGCGATGGAACTGCTGCAGGTCAGGGCCATACCCGGCCTCGATGGCAAGGTCCTTCCGAATGGTTCGTGGAATGTCCGGAACTTCGGCTGGTCGCCCCCTGTCGAAGGGGCGATCCAGGCGACGGCGACGCGCCGCACCGCTGCCGAGACCGACGCCGTCGTCAGGTTTATAAATGCGAAGTCCGCATCGAAATAGGCCGGACGGTTGGTGCCGTGTAGCCCGGCTCCTCCCCGCCGGGCGGCCGACCGACGGGTCCCTGCGAGAGGAAAAACAAAGATGCGTTTTCGTCCCCTGCTGATCGCCGCGGCCGCCGTCCCTCTCGTCGCTGGGCTCGCCGTAACGGCGGTATCCCTGTTCACCGACGAGGTGAGGGCCCTGCTGGGCGGCACGCTGGCCGCCAAAGTGCTCCGGCCCGCGCTTCCGCCGGTCCCGACGGCCAAGCAGGCGCGTTGGCTCGATCAGAACTGGACGAATGCGCAACGCCATTGGTTCCACCATGCGCCCCAGGGCACCTCGACCTTCCCCGTGCCCTACGAATGGTTCGTGGCCCTCGAGCAGCCGGAGGTCAATTTCGCGGTCTTCCCGGCCGGCCTTCTCAAGGAGCCGGGCTACCTCGAGCGCTTCGGCTTCATCCCGAGTCCGCGCACGCTCGAAACGGACTCGGTCGCGCTTCAAAAATACGGCTACTCGGCGTCGTCGTCCGCGATTCCCGTCTCCGCCTCGGTCCCCCATACCTCCGCCGATAATCTCGACGGCCTCCCAGTGGGCTTCGCCCGGACGCCGGGCTATGCCGACCCGGTGACCGGGGAGCGCCTGCCGGACCAGGTCGGGTTCACCTGCGCCGCCTGCCATACCGGCCACCTGACCTACAAGGGGGTGAGCCTGCGCTACGACGGCGGTCCCGCGATGGCCGATCTCGGCAGGCTCGAACAGGCAATCGGGTTGTCGATCTTCTACACGCGGTATCTGCCTTTCAGGTTCGATCGGTTCGCGCGAAGGGTGCTCGGCGCCGATGCGGATCGCGGCGACGTCGCGAAGCTGAGCGCCGACCTCGATCGGGTGCTGGATGTTCTTAAAGGCAGGCTGGAGGCGGCAAAAATCTTGGACGCCCGATCCGAAGCGGACCCCGGACACGCCGAGGACAGATACAGCAATACGGAGGAGGGGTTCGGGCGTCTCGATGCGCTCAATCGAATCGGCAACCAGGTTTTCTTCGAAAACCTCAGGGTCGGGACAAAGGGCGACGCCAAGGCGCCGCTCAGGAACCTCGGCAGCGATGACAATCTCGCCGTCCTCCACGCGCCGGTGAGCTTTCCGCCGATCTGGGATGCGCCCCGGTTCCTGTGGGCGCAGTACGACGCGTCGATCTTGCAGCCCTTGGTCCGCAATGCCGGCGAGGCGCTCGGGGTTGCCGCGAAGGTCAACATGGTGACGGCCGATCGGCCCAAGGGTCTTTTTCGATCCTCGGTTGTGATGGGGAACCTCCACCAGTTCGAGACCATGCTGGCGGGGAAGTCTCCGTTCGAAGGCGACAGGCCGGCATTCAAAGGTCTGCGGGCACCGAAATGGCCCGAGGGGCTCTTCCGCGACGACCCTGCCTGGCGGATCGACCCGGCGCGCGTCGTCGAGGGGAGGAAGCTATACCGGGCGCACTGCGCGGAATGTCACCTCGGCCCCGTTGCCGATCCCGTGTTCGATGCTGACTATCCTGACGTCAGCATCTGGGCACCCAAGTGGTGGAGGGACGTGGGGCCGGATGGGGACCGGCGTCTCGACGTCGTTCAGAAGCCAGTGTCGGCGATGGGCACGGACAAGGAACAGTCGGATGTCCTCGCCAAGCGCATGGTGGTGATACCCCCTTTCCTCGGCATCGATCCCGCGGCGGACCTGCTCCGCAAGGCGCCTTGCGAGCGGGTGCCGCCGGCTGCCGGCGGCAAGGTGCCTTTCGCGACCGCGCTGATGGACGTCGTCGACCGCGTCGTCGGGAAATGGTTCGAGGACCATCCGGAGGAGGAGGTTCGCCGGGGCGAGATCGTCGGGCCGCTGCCCAACTGCCCCAACCCCAAGGGAGCCGTCTATCGTGCGAGGCCGCTCGACGGGGTCTGGGCGACGGCGCCTTACCTGCACAACGGGTCCGTGCCGTCGCTCCGCTGGATGCTGACGCCCGCTGGCTTGCGGCCGAAGAGCTTCTGCATCGGAGCGCGCGAGTTCGATCCCCTCGACGTGGGATTGCGGGTGGAGGTTGACATGGCCGATTGCGCAAGGGGCGAGTTCCGGTTCGACGCGTCGAAGATCGGCAACGGCAACCGCGGCCACTCTTTCGAGGGCACCGGAAAGGAGCGCCCTGACGGGGTGCTAGGCCCTGAGCTGACCGAATCCGAGCGGCTCGCCCTCATCGAGTATCTGAAGACGCTTTGAACGGTGCTGTCGGCGGCCCGACTGTCGCCCGATGGTTCCCATGGTCGCGCTAAGCCCCGGAGCGGGCATTGCGAAACAGATTAAACGCCAAAAAATTCGAGTAAGGGACGATATACGAGATGATAATCTTCCACATTGTCAGTCCGGCGTCTTCAGGGTTGAGGTCGATGGCATCGGCAGGTTCGACTTCAGGGCGATGGCGGTCGGCGTTCCGGCGAAGTACGGCGGTCGGTAGATTCCCAATCTTGTCATCCGGCACGTCAAACTCGACCAAGTAGCTCTTGGTTCCAGCGGCATTTCGCGTCGGAGCCTCGCGTCTGATGCGCATTGGTCTATAATGGGCGGATGGAACCATCATTCCAGCAGATTCGGGCCGCGCGTGCCCTCTTGGGTTGGACGCAGCAGAAACTGGCCGAAGAGGCGGGCGTGGGCGTCATGACGGTCAAGCGCCTCGAGACGGGGGCGGAACTGCGCCTCAGCCAGCGCCGTGCCGTCGGGGCGGCACTGGTCGCCGCCGGAATCATTTTCATTGCGGATGGCACGGAGATCGGCGCGGTGGCGACACGTGACGGGGTGGCCATAAAACGGTCTGATTGATCTTTTTCTGTTGCTTTTTGTATCTAATGGTATAAATAGTACCAATATGGATACAGGAGGCTCTGATGGAACAGCTAGGATCCCAGTCCGATACGATTGAATTCGACGCCGGTGCGGTGGCGCTGCGCTTTCCCGATCGGCGCACCCTTTCGCTTTCGATAACTTTTGCAGCGCCTTCCCCTGTCGGGCGAACGTCGTCAGACACGGCGCATGTCGTCTACGCGACGTGCTCCGGCCTCGACGCCCTTGCGTCGGAGTGGGGTCCCACGGTGGCGATCGGCATCACCGCCGACCCGGACGAATACGTGGCATGGCTGAACGATGTCCGCTATGCCGGGCAGCCGGCATGGACGGCAGACATGTTCCAGCCGTTCGACTTCGACACCGGCTTCCAGGACTACGGCGCCCTGCCCCTCCAGGCGCTTGCCCTGGCGCCCGGAAGGGTGCGCTTCGAGTCTCACTCTATTGCGGTTACGCTTCCGGCCTGCACCGGCGTTGCGGACTTCGCGCGCCGCCTCCGCTGCGTCATGCGGCCTTTCGAGTTCGAGGAGGCGGTCCGTGACCCGGACTTCATCGGCGCCCGGTTCGAGGCCGGCCGGACCCTGACGGCTATGCCGCGTTTCCTGAGGGAGATCCGCGATGGCTCCGAAGTCTATGCCAGAGCCCGCCATATCTACCTGCTGGACGTCAATGAGGCCGTGGAGCGGACCCTTGGTGCCGTCGCGTGCCTGTTCGGGGAGGGTTAGGGGCATGTCGGATTCACGCCGTCCCGGCCGTCCCGCGCAAGACTTGCCGACGTCCCCCGACCTGCCCGCTCCCACTATCGAGATTGATGCCCCGGCCTTCCGGACGCGCGAACGAGGGGGCCACCATCTGGTCCTCGACCCCGTCAGGGTCGAGGCCTTCCTGGTGGCATTGGCGAAGTATTGTATCGCCGAGGCTCGTCGCCGAGCAAGGACGATGGCGACCGTCGCGGGGCCCGACGAGTCTTCCGGGGATCGTGCTGTGACGCGGGATGCCCGCCCGTGGACGGATGGCGGCTGACGGCGGGTCGGTCGGCGCACCGCCACATTAGCAGGGATTCGAACCTACGCTTCCGGCCTTCAAAAAGGGAGGCATGCCGTTGAGCTAGCCCTCCGATTGCGATTGCCCCGTGGCGACGTGGAATTCCTCGATGTTCATTGTCTGTTCGAAGCAAAGAGACGACTTTATAGGGATTTGATAGATAATAAGCTATTGTATTACAACAATAAATAGAACTTTTGACTTCGTTTCACGACGAGAGTAAATGCCGCTGCACGAAACGGATCTGCATACCGATCCGTCAGAGCAAAGAATGGGATAGTTGGATGGGTAAGCGCGTATCATCGAGGAACCGGGACGACCGCACGGCGGCGCTCCCTGTGACCGGCGGCCTTTCGGGAGTTTCCGATGGAGCCCCTGCAAATCTGCCCGAAAATACCTTCGGCGACCACGGCCGGGATCCGTCGGATTTCCGCTTGTCCAGACGGCGCCAGGAATATGAGGCGGGGCTTCCGGCCTTTCTCGCGGCAATCAAGGAGGCGGATCGCCGGCGCCGCGCGGACGCCAGGGCGGTCAGGGCCGGCACTATGGTCGACCGCTCCCGTCTGGCCCGCCTTGTGTCCGATGTCGAGGCGGGACGGATCGACATGGTCATCATCGAATCAGTTGACCGCCTCTCGCGGCCCGAACTCGGGCCTACCGAGTTCATCCGACTGCTTTCACCGGCTCGTCGTTCAAATCGCAAGTGAAGTTATCGCCGAAAAATTCGGCGGGCATCGCCGCTCTGCCCGCCGCCGATTGCGGCGGGCAGTAGCGTGCAGAGTGCGGCTCATTAGTGAACGGCACCACGGGCGGTGACCATCCGGCGATCTTCGGTTGCCAATTGTCCCTCAGTCTCGATCTCAAGGACCGGCGCGAATGGGCAGACATGCAATGTCGAACAGCGTCGCCGGCTCCAACTTTAGCAAAATAGGGAAGACGCTCCGGCATACCTACGGTCAACGCGTCATGCTTACTTTCCGTAAAGCCTTGCGGGTTAAGCTGTCGCCATTAATTGTTAGACGGATGGCGCAGTGTCGGACGAGCCTTTTGGGAATTACATCAGGAAGGCGCGCGAGCACCGGCTGAAGACACCCGAGCAGATAGCGGGCTTCCTAGGATTGACAAAGGAGGCCTATGCCTCTCTTGAGGCCGGGTCGGAGACGTTTTCCCTGGGCGAGGTGGGGATCCTCGTACCCTATCTTAGGCTGCTGGGCGCCGACTTGAAATCGCGGTCTTTGCCGCCGGCCGCTGCGCCTGCGCTGCCGCCATCGCGCGCTGACCAAGACTCGGCCGATATCGTTGACGACTGGATCTATCTCGCGAGGACCGTCGCTTCCGTTATGGCGCTCAGCTCACGTCCCGTTGGCCACTTTCAGGCTTTGGGAACGCAAGCCCCCATGTTGCTCGGGGACATCCAATCCGGGGCCGAACGGCTTGCCAAGACCGAACGAGTCCGGCTGAAATTGGGTTTTAAGCCTATCGAAGACATGGCCGGGCTATTCAAAGACCATGGTGCGCTTGTCATGAGCGCCGATCTTCCCCGTTGGCTGCCGGGAATATATCTGAACGATCGAATGGGCAGCATAGCCGTGGTGAGGGCAAGCGACCCTCTCGGCAGGAAACGGTTCTCCCTGGCCCACGAGTTCGCGCACGCCCTGCACGGCGCTGCGATCAAGGCTGCCGATCCGATGCGTGCCACCCTTTCGATGGTTCCGGAGAAATTGGATTTCAGGGCCGGCACGGCCGCTGAACGGGGCTTCCACAACCTGGCGGGCCTCGGCGAGTACTTCGCCAATATGTTCGCCAGCGCCTTCCTGATGCCGCTTGAGACGATCAGTGCGAGGCTCGGTGAGATGGCGCTTTACCGGGGTGACGGGCAGCTCGAGGCATCCGGCGTCTGTGACTTGGCGGCCTACTTCGGTGTCTCCTTCGAGGCCATGAAATGGCGTCTGAAGCGGACCGTTTTGCCTGCGCTCCCGGATGGGTTGAAGCGTAATGGTGGCAGGATCGAATGGAGATTTCGCGAGTCGTTGCCGAACATAGCGGTACTTTTGCGGGATGAGGCGGCTTACGCCGAAGAGGTCGGGGCCATCAGCACCGCAAGACGCGCCGCGGTGCTGAGAATGCTGGAGAGCGTTCAACCGCGGGCGAGGGGGAGTAGAACGCGATGACAAAGACTTACTGGATCGATACGTCCACAATTTCGAACTATCTCAAGGCGGAGCGCAGTCATATTCTGAATGACGTGATCTCGTTGCGCATGATCGGCAACGTGAAGCGCGAATTGGATCAGGACAAGGAGGTATTCTCACTATTTGCAAGTGCGAGGCAGAAGGGAGCCTTTTGTGGAGAGGAAGATCTTCGGGACGATGTGGCGATCGGTTATTATTCAGACTTGCTCGATGCCCTTCAAGACGGCGAGGCCGCGACCATCGCGGCCGCCCGGGTCACGCGAGAGGGAATATGCCTCGACGACAAGCCTGGTGTCCGCATTGCCATCGAGGATCGCCATGTCGATCCAGACTTCGTTATGCATTCCGTGAGAGTGCTGGCAATCTGGTGTTCGTCGGACCCGGCGGCCCGGGAGCGGGAAGCCAACGACATCATTGATTATTGGAACCGCCACAAATTTGAGACGGGAATCGACCACGTGGCAGATATGGAATCATGCGTTGTCGAGAGATGCAGGACTGACGCGGAAAAGGCCATTTACAGTAAATGGGTGAAGACCTCGCGCAGCGCCGAGGCAAATCAATGAAGTTATATCCGATCTGATTCCGGCAAGCGCGCCCATTGTCTCCTGTCAGCGTCGTTACCCTTCGATATGGCGAGGAAACTGTACATGCAATGGAACGCACTTCCGAATTTACCTATGCAGCACATCAACGGCAGTTTGTTGCGGTAATACGTGTCGCTTTGGGTTAGCGACAGTCGCATGATGTCGCGGCGCAGCAATATTCGCGCGCCTCTCGCCAGCTCGCGATGGGTGAGGCCGCTGGCGTCATCGAAAAGGTTCGGGCTGCGCTCCAGTTCCAGGAGGTGGGAGAGATGGCGCGCCGCCGATGCAGCGAGCCCATCCGGACAGGGATGTACCTTGGCCGCTTCGGAGTAACGGGCGATGTCGCAGGGGGCGGGGGCCGGCTGCGGACCGCGCAGCGCGTCGAGCCGCTCCAGCACGCGGTGGGCGGGTGCCAGCCGCATGATGCCGCAGTACGTCTTGAAACGGGGTCTCCAAGAGTCGAGATGATCGGTCGCGATGCGAACGCCGTTGACAATGATGCCGATGGCCTCGTTGTCGAAGGCCGCTGCGGCGGCGACCATCCGCGAGGCCAGTTCGAGATCCGCATGTGGGGGCCAGCCCACGAGTTCGCAGGCGAGGGCCTTATCGAAATGGGGTCTTCGGGGATGGACCCTTCTGCCGGCGAGTTCCAGCGCCGCCTCCGCCGCGAGGCGACGTGCGCCGGCGGCCAGCCTGTCGTTGGGCACGCGCGAGCCGAGCCAGACGACAGGCTTCCGCTGGATCTCATCCGCGTGCGCCATATAGAGCGCTATGCGCGATAACAATGCTGCGTTCGGCTCAGTACCGCGATAGGCGGCTCCGGCGTATCGCCGGAGATCGTAGGGACCGACCAAATCCAAAGTAATTCCAAGGCTTTCCGACAGCTCATGCAGTTCCTCAGAACACTTAAGGGAAGACCTCATTGTTTCCTCGGGGGTTCCAACCTTCCCATCTCTTAATCACCTTTCGCATGCTCAATTCGGGCGCACCCGATCCATCCGACTGTTTTCTGCAATTCGTTGCTCAGATTGAAAGTGAAGCGGTCCCGGCCTGTTCGACACATTATTGCTGTCTGTTGACGAAGCGGATGCTCTGCTTTTGAGATTGAAGAAGTCCGGTATCAAAGAGCGAGACAGTGTCATACCGATAGCGATCGGTTTTGAAGGCTACAGCGGCAGACGCCCTTTCCCGTCAGAGAGGGAACGTCTGGTTTTTTATGGCGTAACCTGAAATTCTCACCGCCCATCAGTGCAGGGCGGCAGCGACATAGCTCCGCTCGTTCTCGACCGCGTCATCAAGGCAAGCATGGACCTTGCCAATGTCGGCCTGTTGAATTGCGCCCTCGTCTATCAGAACTCCGAGTTCCAAAGCGGCGCGACGGGCGACGCGGCGGGCACCCTCTGCGATCTCCGCGTATCGGCGCCCATTTGCGGCTCCAACGGCATCGGGAGTCTCCTCGAGAACGATGGCGTGCATGATTGAGCGCACGGCTGTCTTTAAAAGCTTCTTGCGTCGTGAGTACAAACACTCGAGTTCTGCCAAGTATATCCTGACGTCCTTTGGCGATGGCCTGTGCGGCTTGATGTTCTTCGCCTTGCAGATCCGGTGAAGATCACGGAGGTGATGTGCGTTTGGCATTTTGTGCTCCGTGCCGGCTGGCGCTGCGCGGGCATCGTTACAGACCGGGCTTTTTTGCGATTTACTGGGGACATTCTCATCTGCTCCCGTCTCAAAGTATCAATGAACCACGATGCCATCCGCGCCCGTATCGACGATGCGATTGCGAGCGTGTCTGGAAAGTCGCCAAGCTTTGGCAACGGTTCCTCGGCGCAGCGTATATGGCCCTACATCTCAAAGGGGGTCGTTCTAAGCGAATAACTATTTGCCAACAAAAAGATCAAATAATAAATACTGTCAGAATCGCAAAAAAGTAACATGTTTTTGAAAATAAACAAAAAACGCTCGATTATTTCGGCCAAATCAATACCTTTTTGAGCGACTACTGCTACCACAGTCTATCGCATAGTATGGACGTGATTGAAGGGTATTTTTCTCAACTCGAAACATCTTTACCGGTTGGTTGAAACAAGGGTTTCGCAGATATCATTCTGGCCATCGGTATACAACGGGGTCATCCAAGATGACCTCTCGGTCTGTCCGGTCACATTCATCGCAATGTGTCGCTCTGCCCCTCAACACGTGCAGGATGAGCTGGATCAATGTCCAGGCCATGAGCGCCCCAGGGCACGGGGCTATATCTAAACACGGTCGTCGGCGCCGCGCTGATGAATTGATCGCGTGAACGCCGCGCGCGACCCGCCGGCTTCCAAAATGCCGTCATTCGGATGCGTGCCAAGAAGCGCGGATCTCTGAGCGATCATGCAATTTCCGACATCTGCGATTCCGGACAAAGCTCCCCATACGATCTCCAAACGTAGTTCCGTGCGAAGCTTTCTGCGTCACTCATACTGCTTGGTGCGCGGGGCGCCGCTCGGCCGTTTCGGGAGACGATATCGGCGATTCCTGTCCGCTGAGAACAGCGCCTTGCGCGCCGATTGAACAGCAGGGATACCGAAGTAGCTCTGCCTAGGTGGAACGTAAAATCGATTTATCAAAACAAAAACGATTCATTATTGAGTAACGAACCAGGCTATAATTCTGATTTGATAGTCATGCCCGCTTGAAAAACAGCATTGATCACTATCAACGATATCATTCTCATAAAGGACAACCTTCAAGGCAGACCGCTTGCATGTGGCTGGCTCTTATGAGAAACGCGCGCCCCGATCTTAACTTGGCAACGACTGTTAGCTCAGTTGTCTGGGCACGTGGAGTTTTTAACGATGGTCGAAGGTTCGAATCCCCTGCCGATTGATCATGTTGTGGAAGGTGATGTGCACCTTCTGCCGCGTGAGTATCTGGAGCGGCATCATCTGGTGGAGAGCACGGAGGAAAAGCGCGTCGAGTGCTGGGCCATCTACGCGCGCTATTCGTCCGTCAGCCAGTTCGAGACCAGCATCGAGCGTCAGATCGAGATCTGCACGGCGGCCGGGAGGTCCCATGGTGCGGTCGCGTTCAAGATCTTCGCTGACCGAGAGCTGAGCGGTATGGCCAACGAGCGTCCGGAACTCAAGCGCATGATGGCGGAGATAAGGGACTTCCTCATCACGCATGTCATGGTGGAGGTGCCGGACCGCCTCGCGCGCAAGGAGGTCATCGCCCACAGCATCTACGACACCATGGCAGAGCACGGCGTCAGGCTCTTCAGCTCGCAGACGGGCGAGCTGGATCCCCTGTCCTATGCCCTGGCCGCGCTGATGGGCGCGGAGTTCCGTCGCAACCTGCTGCGCCTCTCCCGCGCCGGGAAGCTTTCGGGCGCGCGGGCCGGGCGGTTCATGGGCCGCGCGGTCTTCGGTACTAAGGCAGGTCCTGGCGGGCGCGGCTTCCGCGTGCTGCATGAGGAGCGGGCCGAGATTGTCAGGGAGATCTTCGTACGGTATCACGCCGGGGAGCACCTCAACTCCATCGCGAAGGCGATCAGCGGGCAGTGCCTCACGCCCATGAGCTGCGTTTACGCCGATCAGAAGGCCAACGGGCGGTATAAGGTCAAGGCGCGGAAGAGGCCGCGGACGCTGACGATGGTCTGGACCAGTAACATGGTCCGCGGCATTCTCCTCAACACCGCCTTCATGGGCGTCTACCAGTACAACCAGTTCGAGGTCAGGACCGACCCCGATACCAAGGTCACCGTGAGGCGCCAGAGGCCGGTGTCCGACTGGGTCGTGGTTCCCGTCGACCAGGTCAGGCTCGTCGACAAGAAGGTTTGGCGGGACAACTTCATCAGGTTGCGGGCAAATCGGCTGGGACCCCGGGGTCCCGCTCGTTCGATAGTGCATCTGCTGAGCGGCAAGGCGCATTGCGGTGTCTGCGGGGAAATGCTGTACTTCACGAGGGACAGCGACCGCGGTGTTTTCTGCGGATCGACCCGCGCCGTGTGCGAAGGCGTCGGTGTTCTCCCGGAGTTCGAGATCGAGCGGCTGGTCGTCGAACTAGTCGTCGGCTCCGTTGTGACGGACGCGGCCGTGGCCCGCTTCCGCATTCTCCATGCCGAGGCCGAGGCAGCCGCGGAAGCCGGGGAGGCCGCGCGTAGGGTCGCGGCGCAGACCGAGCTCGAGGCGTTCAGGCTGATGTCCCGGCGGCTCCTCGACAATTATCTGATGCAGCAATTCGAGAAGGCGGATGTCGAGAAGCGCACCGCCGATATCAACCGCAGCATCTTCGAGCTCGAACTGGAAATCGCTTCTCTCGATCCGGCTCGCGACCGCTCCCTGCGGGCGCTGGACACGCTTTTGGAGGCAGTGTCCTGCCTGGCGGGAAGGGTCCCTCTCCGGCCTGATTCCCCGGATGACAGTCTGGTCTTCCACCACATCCGAAGCCTCATTCCGAGGGTCGACGTTTTTCCCGCCGACGCTCAGGGTATGGTGAGGGTGAGCGTCGAGGCGGATTTGCAGGCACTCGGCAATACGCCCCTTGGCGACGGGGCTCTGCCCGTCCGCAGGGCGGACATGCATTTCAATCGGCGTGAGGCGACGGCGCGTCTTCGCGGCCGGACGCTGGCTGCCAGCATCGCATCGGAGATGGCCGCGGCCGAGGCCTATGTGCGGGAATTCCCTTCGGCGGCCGTGGGCGTGCTCGAGACACTTTTCAGTGCCTGCGAGGATCCTGCCGGATCCGTGGCCGAGATGGTGCTGACGTTCCAGGGCATGCTCTTCGTCGCGACCAGGGGCCTGACCATGCCCCGGGTCCCTGCTCTGTTTTCTCCGGATGCCGCCACCTTCCGGTCGTGCGCGCGGGCCCTGGTGGCGCGGCGGCTCTACGATCGCGCGCGTGCGGCCGTCTTGGAGGTCGCCCCCGCCCTGTTCGAAGATGTGGACCTCTCCCGTTACGAGACGGCCAATTGGCACCGCAGGGTCGAGCGCGATCCCTCCGCCGTCCTCCCTACGGCGCGCGAGCTCATGGCGAGGCTAGAGAGCGAGCCCGATCCGGTGGTCAAGCGCCGGATCAGGGCCATCGCGATGCGGCTCGACGGCGTCGATCAGGAGACAACGTCGCGGACGGTGGGTCTGAGCGTCACGCGCATTGCCCATTTGTGGTCGGTATTCCGCGAGAAGGGCGCTGTCGCGTTCGTCCATAAGGTCCGCAGGACCGCGAAGCCGGCGAGGCTGAACGACCGGCAGGCCGCCGAAGTCTGCGCCGTCTGGCATGCCGGGGTCAATCCGCAGGACCCCCGCCGTCGGATCACGGTAGCCGCTCTCCGCCATCATATCGAGGCGCGGTACGCCGTCAGGATGTCGACTAGCGCGCTCGGCGCCCTGCTCCTCAGACACGGGATCCGTCCCGAGGCGGACAGGCGGAGTGCGCTCTTGGCAAAGATCGGGGGGATGGCCGATGGGACATGACAATCCCCTGGGCGGGTCCCGCCGGTCGGTACCCGCCGTCGTATCTCCGGACCTGGAGAGGACCCGTCGGCACGCCGCGGGCGATCTGCTGCCGCCCGAAGTGCTCGCATTGGCGCCGCCCGCCCTTTTGCCCCGGCCCGTGCGCCGCGTCGCGATCTACGCCCGGTTCTCGTCACAGTCCTCGCTGGAAGCCAGCATCGAGCGGCAGGTCGCCAGCTGCGGCCGATACGCTCGACGCTACCCCGGGTGCGTGATCGAGGTCTACGCGGACAGGGCGGCGACCGGGACGACGCTCGAGCGCGCCGAGTTGCAAAGGCTGCTTCGCGACGTTGATCGCGGGGCCGTCGACGTGATTATCATCGAGACGTTCGACCGGCTGGCCCGTACGGAATACGTCGCCTACGTCATCAGGGACCTGGCGAACATGCGGAGGGTTCCGATCTTCGACGTTCGCATCGGCGAACTCGACCCGCTGTCCTTCGGGATTGCCGCGCTGATGGGCGCCGATTTCCGCCGAGCCTTCCTGCGGGCCGCCATAGCGGGAAAGATCGCCGCGGCCCGGGAGGGTCGTTTCCAAGGTGTTCCTTACGGCTATGTACCTGTCGAGGGCCATCGCGGTTCGCGGGAGATCCACGGCGGGCGCGCGGACATAGTGCGCGAGATCTTCGCCCGTATCGGCGCAGGCGAGAGTCCCGCCGATCTGGCCCGAGACCTGACGTCGCGCACGCCGACGCCGGCGCAGTGCCGCTCGTCCGATCTTGGCAACGCGGCAGGCTTCATGGCGCCCTGGACGGCGTACCAGGTCGGGGAGATCGCAACCAACCCCATTTACAAGGGCGTCCTGCAGCTGAAGATCATGGTTCCGGTGCGCCGGGGGAAGGCCTGGAGGAAGGAACTGAGACATGTGGTCAAGCATGTCCCCGACAAGGCCCTGGTGCCGGGCGAACTTTGGGATCGGGTCTACCTGAGGCTTGTCGTCGATGGCAGCGCCCGTCCGCGGGTCGGGAGGATGTATTCGGCGGGTTCCTTCACGAGCAGGAAAGTCGTATGCGCGCATTGTCATTCGCGCCTCAGACACAGTCGTGGCAAGTTGAGGTGCGCATCGGCGTCGCAGGGGACCACGGGATGCCGTGGCGTCGGGGCCGTGCCGAGGAGGGAACTGGAGGAAGCGGTATCGGGCGTTCTCCGTGAGGGCCTGCTCCGGGGCATGCGGAACAGCTTCGCCCAGCTTCTGGACGCTGCCCGCGAGGCGGAAATCGAGGCCCGTCTGATCGCAACCGCCTCGTTGGAGGCTGAAATCTCAAGGACCGAGGCCTCGCTCGCCGCGCAATTGGACGACGTGTTGGCCGGTCGGGCGGTGGCCGCACTCGAAGGGGAGGGCCTGAAGGAGGCACTCGCGGACCTGAGGCGGACCTTGGGCGATCTGACAGCCCTTCCGTCGGTGGCGCCGCGCAGCGGCTCTGGGGAGCTGGAAGAGGCCCTCGATGCGTTCTGGCAGCATGGGCCGGAGGGAATGGGGCCCGACCTTTTGGCCGCGGTGCGCAGCCAGTTCGACATGGTGGTGGTGAGGCGCGGGGTCGACGAGGGGAAGGTCGTGGCGACGGTGATGCCGCCTCGCGGGGGCGAGGGAGACCGACCGGTGGATGTCGTCATCGAGGTAGGTCGCCCGCGCGCCCCGCGGCCCGTCGGCCGCTCGGCGTAGGGCGAGACAAATCCCCGCCGTCCTGTTGATGATGCCGTTCCGCCAAGCCGGTCATATGATGCTTGATCCGGCTGACGAGTTTGGCTCGAGTGCAGCGACGCCCGACGAGCGACCTCGGGGTTTCCCTCACCGGCCGGGCGAGGGCTGCGGCGGAGGCCAATGGTCTCGCGACCCGTCATTTCGGCCAAGCCGTGCGCGATGGCCTGATCGACGTCGTCATCGTCGAGCACGTGGACCGACCGGCGAGGACAGGGGGTGCTCGCTCATGCCATGGCGGAGAAATTTGCCGCCGCGGCCGTTATGATCTCTGCGGACAACCTCGGCCTTCTCGATCCGGCGACGTTCACCGGGGCGCGACGCTGACGGCGGCCGACCGCCGCACCTGCTCCGCCTGGCGCGGGCGGACTCGGTACCATCGGCGCGCGCCAGCAAATTCAAGACGGCCATATTCGGCCATCGCCCCGGGGCGCAAGGATGAGGTCGCGATCGAAGAAGCGGAAGCCGGCCTTTTGCGCTTGCCCCAACATGCCCCTCGATGTCGACGTAATGGGCTGGCGCAAGGCCGGGGGTGCATCTGATGCGCAGGCTGCCCGCCAGCGTGGAGGACTGAAGGGATCTGCCACCCGGTGCGAACGCGCTGCCTGTCCCATGTCGGCTGATGCCTCTCGCGATCGGCCCGCGTACGGATCCTGACGAGACGGAGGGCGAGCCTGCGGAGCCGTCCGGGTCACCATGGCCTTCAGGCTCAGTCGGATAGACGGCATTGCAACGCGATCAGACGCCGAGATCTTCGTCATGGGTTTCGGTGTGAAGTCTCAACCAACGCCAATCTCGTTCATCAGAGTCGAACCTCCGTTGCATTCGCGTGACAATGGAGATTTTGCCGTTGGACTAAGCCCAATGTCTTGAAAATAAACTTGGTTGCATCGCTGATAATCTTCAGTCATCTCTTTCGAGCAGGGCACTATCAGGTCGGATGTACTGGCCGGACATTGAGACGAGGATCTTATACGATGGGCAACCTCAACAGAAACGATTACCGCGTCGGTCATGTCGCTTTCATCTTCGATCGTCTCTCGAATTCCGGCAATGCTCCCCTCCTGGATGTTTGCCAGAAGGTCGTCGAAGAGCTCAATGAGCAGGTTCGTCGCGCCTGGGCGTCGGACGACGTCGGTGATGCGAAGAATTCGAAAGGAGGAGGAGCCGCGTTGGCGCGCTCCTCCATCGACGGGGGCCCCGCTGTTCCGATTGACGGGCACCCGCCGAGCGATAGAGCCAAGGATGCTCGTGGTGACTTGCCTTGAGGGGCGACCCGACGATATCCAATGGCGGACCGTCGGGGAACAAGGTCTCGCCACAGGCAGATCCGCTTCGATATTCTTGGCGCCCGGCGGAAGGGAGCGCGGATATCGATCGAATGGGAATGTTGAGAAGAATGGCAGCCGCCCGCCGCCGCGCCAAAATCGGAAAAGCCTGACATTCCGCTGGGAGGGGCAGCCGAGTGACCTCCCATCCGACTCCGCCTTATCGCCGACTGCGGGGGTGCCCGTGAAGGTCGGCATGGCAATTGCCGCACGTCAGATGGTCACACGCGCGTTGTCCTCTTTGTGGCGCAGGACTCGAACCTCCGACCGGGTGACGCAAAATTCTACCGCCTTACCGCTGGACTACAGCACATTTACCGTCGCTATCTCAGTGGAAACCACGCTCGGTTAATAGCGTAAAATACTGATTTGATTGGCGTTTGACACGAGTTGAAGCTTTCATGTTAAAAAGCGCTTGTCGGGTCGGAAAAATGGACAGCGACCGGACAATCCTGATGTTGGGAGTATGGCGATGAGTAATTATTCGCGTGAGAAGACGTCTGTTTCCGTGGCGACCTACGCGAGGTTTTCCAGCCCCGGTTCGGACGGGCCGTCTCTGGAAAGGCAGGTCGAACTCTGTGCCGAGGTTGCCCGTCGGTTCGGCTCTAAAGCCGACCGGGCCTACGTAGACAAAGGCCTCAACGGCGCCAAGGCCGGCGCGCCTGGTCTCCTTGACGGTTCCCGCGATCGTCGAGGCGGGCCCGGACGCCGCAGTCGATGAGGACGGCTCGGTCGATCCCTTGGCCTCCAAGGCCAAGGCCGGTCGCCAGGATGGCAGTGTCGCCGTCCGCCATATGGGCGGCGACGATGTCCTCGAAGCGTGGCGCGGTCGCCTGAACCTTGTGTGACGCGACCGGCCGGCCTGCGTGAAATACTCGGCAAGATCCTCTCCGGTTCGTGTTTGGGAATACGGAGGAAAGGTCTCTTCTGCACCCGCCTTGCCGCCGGCGCGGACCCGCGAGATCGTTGTTTCCAGGGGTCCGTTTTGGGCTGCGGCGATCATCGCAGCTATGTGAAATTTGATAAGATCTGGCGAGCCGGCACCGTCAGACGCCATTTCACCCCATCTGGGTGGAACGCCAGCTTGACCTCGCCGGACAATGCATTTTGGACGAGCCGCTGGACGACTTCCTGACCGAAGCCCTTGCGGGCCGGTTTCTTGACCTTAGGGCCGCCGCTCTCCCGCCATTTGATCTCGAACAGCGTCGGTTCGTCCCCTTCGGCCGCTATAATGCGCCATTTGATCTTGACCAGTCCTGAGGCGACGGAGAGGGCGCCGTATTTGGCAGCGTTGGTCGAGAGCTCGTGGAGTGCCAGGCCGAGGTTCTGGGTCGCGTCGGCCGTGAGGAGCAGATCGGGTCCCTCCGCCACGAGCCGGTGCTCGTGATCGCCCAGGTAATGGCCGATTTGCGACTTCAGCAGTTGCGCGATCGATACGCCCTGCCAGTCCCGCTCTACCAGGAGATCGAGAGACGCCGCCATCCCGCGCACACGGTCATCGAAACGCTTCAGGAACTCGTCGACGTCACGCGACGTCCGGCCCGTTTGGCGGGCGAGAGACTGGACAACCGCGAGCGCGTTCTTCGAGCGGTGTGACAGCTCGCGCATCAGGAAGCCGATCTGGTCCTCGCGCTCCCGGGCCTCGGTCACGTCGGTGTGGACACCGACCCATTCCCTGATCTCGCCCTCGTCGTCGAGCACGGGAATCGCTCTGATGGCGAAGCGCCGCCAGACGCCGTCGACCCTTCGGACGCGATGTTCGAACACGAAAGGGCGTTTCGACCCGACCGCAGAGAGCCATGCTTCGATCGTCGGCTGCGCGTCGTCGGGATGCACGGCCTTCGACCAACCAAATCCGGCGTATTCATCCTCGGACTGTCCGGTAAGGGCGCCCCAACCTGGCTGAGGGCCGCGCATTTGCCCTCGCGCGTCGTTGGTCCACATGATGCCCTCGACGGCTTCGACCGCCGCTTTGAACCGTGCCTCGCTGTCGCGAAGGCGTCTCAGGGCGATCGCCTCGGTGGTTATGTCGTGGGATACGATCATCACACCCGCGATCGAGCCATCGGCCTCGCGGACGGGGGATTTCGTCGAGCGCAGGACCAGCGTCTTCCCGCCTCTGCACAGGGTCTCCTCGCTGATGATCGTCTCGCCGGTCTCCATGATGTGTCGATCGACGGCGTCGATCTCTGCGGCCTCCGCCTCGTCGGCGATCCATGACCGGTTGGTGTGCCCGATCACCTCGTCGCTCTCGCGACCAAGGGCCGCCAGACAAGCGTCGTTGGCAAAACGGAAGATGCCGGCGCGGTCCTTGATATAGACGATGTCAACCACGATGCCGGCCATCGCCGTCAACAGAGCACCCGTGTAGGGGTCGACAGGGTCGGGGCCGGGATCATAGACGACGGCCCGCCGGCCGGCTGCGTCAGGGTCAGCAGATCGGGCGTTGATCCGAGCTTTGCGGCGCGGGCTGTCCTCGGGGGGCATTGCACTCATTCTGTGACTGCAGTCGATCTATGGCGGGGCGGCTCGCGAACCTTAGAGCTCATGAAGCCAGCGGGCAATGCGTTCCGGCCAGCAGCAGGGATGCGACGCCGTTCCGATTTGGCCGCGCCGGCAGCTCGGGACATGCCCGGCAAACTAAGCCCTTGCCAGCAAGTTCATGATGGTATATATTATACCAATTGGTACTTAATTGGAGAGTTGAAATGGACGTGAGGACCCTGGTTTTCGAGGAGGCCGGCTTCGGCAACGGCACGGTGTCGGTCGCCTCCCTCATGGACGGCTTGCTCCACATCGACCTTTCACTGAGGCTGGCGGCGGCTCCGCCGCCGTCTGGGTTGCGGGAAGTCGGCGGGGACATCGTTTGCGTCGTGGGCGCGACCTCGAGCGGATTGAACCAGCTGGCCAATGCTTGGGACCATCTCCTCGTGATCGGGGTCGCCGATGACCCGGACACGTTCGTGGCGGACCTCAATCGGCGCCGGTACGGCGACCATGCAGTCTGGGTGCCCGAGGCATTCGATCCCTACGATGTCGAACGCGGGTTCGACGACTACCGGACCGTCCCGCTTGGCGCGGGAGACGACAGACCCGCCGCCGCCGGGACAGACGCCGGCATCGTGCGGGCGAGCTTGCCGTTGGGGATGACGAGGGCGCATTTCGAGGAGCGTCTCCTCGAGGTGTTGACGCCGTTCGAATGGGAGATGGCCGCCCGGCGTCCCCGGGTCATCGGCTGGCAATTTGCGCAGGGCAAGCCGCTCGTGGCCACGCCGAGGTTCACCAGGAGCGGAACGGACGAGTACCCCGTGTATGAGAATGCAAGGCAGATCTACGCGCTCGATCCCGTGACTGCGAGGACCGAGATCCTCACCGCCATCGAAACCATCTTCGGGGAGTTCTGACCTTGCGGTCCGCCTCGTCTCCACGTCTGCCGACGTCGACCGCCGGCCGCGTCGCCAACAGGTGCCGCGGCCCACCATCGGTCCGCCGCGAAAACGCGGCGGGTCGCAAAGCTCTCAGAGGTTCGGTTCGGGATCTGCCGACGTTGCTCCACGTAGGGCAAGGATCTCGTCGATCTTCTTCGCGAAGTCTTCGCGATCGTGCCGAAAGACAAATTTGTAGGGGACAACGACGCGGCCGAGATACTCCAAAACCAAACCTACGGCCCTTAACTGATCCGAGGATTGGAAGTTTTTTCTCCCGGATTTCGGTCGATCCAATACGAGGACGATTCCGTCAGGCGCCATCTTATCCAGCACGTGGCACTGGGACGCAAAACTTTCTTCGAGCAGCGCGTTCCCGTCGACGAGCACATCCTGGTTGACGTCGCCCGACTTCAAACGGCAAAATAGGAAATACGCTTGTGCCTCGTCGAGGTCTTCGACTTGAAGCCGGGTGGCGCGGTCAATGCCCCCGGTCTTTTTCTTGATCGCGAGATCGAGCATGCTGCGGCAGCTGACATACGCCACTCGATGTGTCTTGAAGTAGGCGCCGATCAGCGATTTGCCCCGAACCGGCGTGTCCCGAAGGACCAGAATTAGTGAAGCGGCCATGCTAATTTATCCCTGATGCGTCGCGTGAACCCGATCCTGTCAAGGTCTCCTCTTTCCCGGGGGTGTTCTTATCGAAAGAGCAAAAGGTTATTGGCTATTGGGAAACAGGTAGAAGCAGCTCGGTTCCTGCGGACAATGAGAATCCGGCAGTCTCAGGGCTTAGGCACGGTGCCAATCTGTCTGCCCCGGTCTGACCGGCTGGGGTACAGCGGCCTTTGAGCCGCCTCGGCATTCGTTTACATGGAGCTGACAAACGGGTTGGTCCGCTGGACGCGTAAGATGCTATCTGAGCCTGCGCGGCAAGCCTCATCGGTGCGGCGCAGGCTTAGGCCGCGTCGGGCGCCATCTTCCGGAAGCCGCGAACACCGGTGTAGCAGCCGGCAGAGCTGTAAATCTCACCGAGGCGCTCGATCTTGTCGGACTCGCGCTTTAGGCTTGTCGCCACGTCGACCGTCGCCGCTCCCCTGTCCGAATGTTGAACATGCAGAAAGGATACGGAGGACCGCTGATGCATTTCGCTTGACTGACCGCTATGCTCGAGCTTCACCGCACGGATTGCGTTCTGGCCGGCGGGCATCAGGCAATCGCCAGGATCTCGAGTTCATGGCTGCCGAGTGTGACCGTGTCTCCGACTGATTTGCCCATGAGCGCCCTCGCGACTGGCGAGATGAAGGCGATGCTGCCTTTTGCGGGGTCTGCCTCGTCCTCACCGACGATTTTGAAGACCTGTCGCCGGCCGTCGTCTCTGCTGAAGGAGACTGTGTTGCCGAAGGCAACTGTGCCCCTTGCCGAAGCCCTTGGAATGATCTGGGCCGATGCCAGCCGTTGTGAGAAGTACGACATGTCTCGAAGGGCCGGCTCTGCGGCCCGTCGACGTTCGTTCGCGTCCTCGATAGCGAGTGCCGCTTCATGGGCGGCCTGGGCCTCCTCCATCGACCTCGTCAAGCCCGCGAAACCGTCTGGCGTCACGAGGTTGGGGTGGGGTGAGATCGGCCGATCGCGGACCGGCAGTTCCGAAGCGGCCTCGGCGCTCTCCTCCCTCACGAATGCGACGCTCATGCTGGCTCTCCCTGTTCGAGCCATCCTATCCGATCCGTGCGAATTTGCGACACTCGCGCCTATCGTCGAGGATCCGGTCGAGATCTTCTGTTCATTCAGCGCGTTCCCGGGAGATTCGATGTTTTCGGCCTCGGCGGGAACCTCGGCGATAGCCGACGCAGCCGGACTGCATTCTACAGGATGCCGTTTCGACGATGTATCGGGCTCATCACAGCTGATTTGACGAAGTCTGTTAGCCTTTGGCGGTCTCTCGCCTATGGTGAGGCATGGATCCGACTCCCGAACAGACGCGCGCTGCCAGGCAATTGCTGACCTGGACCCAAGAGCAACTCTCGATCGCCGCGCAGGTTGCCATCATGACCGTGAAGCGGTTCGAGATGGGCGAGACGATAAGGCCCCGGCAGAAACTGGCCATCGTCACCGCCCTTACGGGTGCGGGCATCGAATTTCTGTCTAATGGCACCACTGTCAACGGCGTCGTCCTCGAACAGGGAGTCGCCGTACGTCTGAGGACAGAGGAACCGTCAGAGTGACCGCGACCCGGGACGCAAGGCGGAGGTCCCTACAATCTCCGCCGGACAGGCGCTCCTGTCCGTATAGTTGCCCCCGCGTTCGACAATCACGGCATGAACGCGGCTTGAAAAATGATGCGCTACTCGCCCGGCCGATCCCTGCTGAGCTTTCACTTCCCAACTAGGTGTTTTCCGAGCCTATCGGATAAGGGCAGAAGCGCGGTATCGAATCCACAGGGATGAAACGTGTACCAGGTGATCGTCTTGAAGCTGGTCGTCTTTTGAAAAAACCAGATCACGACGGTCCAACAGCGTTCCTCAAAATCGAAATTTCTGCATCGAGATGATGGGATTTGGCCGTTCCAACCGGCATCCGCCCTCATCGCAGTCAGATCAATCACATACCAACATTTTATTGGAGATGACCAGATGGCATCCGAACCCATGATGAGTTCGATTTCACAGAAACTCGACGCGATGATGAGGTCCAGCCAGATCTGGGCGGCAGGATTTCAGGATATCTCAAAAACCTTTTCGACGATGGCCAACGCCCAGCTCGAGGCGAATATGGCCATGATGAAAGCTCTCAGCAGCGTAAAAACGCCACAGGAAGCATTCGATATCCAGACGCACCACGTGCAGAAGTCGGTCGAGAAAGCCGTTTCCGACACAAACCAGATTTCAGAGGCAACCAATAAGCTGACTCATGACTGCATGGTGCCCCTCAGCACCCACGTTGTTCCCGTCATGGAAACTGCAAAGCATAAAGCCGCCTGACGCTGATCGACCGATTGTTGCCAACGTCGCGAAGCGGACTAACTTTAGGGAATCGCCCGCTTTTCGCCCCAAAGTAATGGCTAGTCCCGCGAGATCATGACCCGACACATCGTTGGAAACATAGCGGGATGCAGGCTTTAAGTTTTTAATATTAGGTTTGTCATGCCATCGCCTCCGCGACACCCGGGTGAATACATCCTCGTCGAAATAATGACACCGCTGGGATTGAGCGTGATGGCGCTGGCGCTGGACCTCAATTATCCCTTCGCCCTCATGGTTGCGCTTCTGGATCGTCGGCGGGCTATGGACGCGGACCTCGCCTTAAAGCTCGGGGCCAGATTCGACATGACCTCCGAGTTTTGGATCCAGATGCAGAATAACTTTGAGCAATACGCCGTCCAAAACCAAACTCATGTCTTCGAGTACGACAATACCGCCGAAACGGTCTGATGAATGCAAATCGCTCCGCAACGTGAGATCAATCATGGCGAACAGTGCTTGGCGTACGTTACAGGGCGTCGGCTGACATCCGAGGGGTGGATTTGAGCGATTGCCGAGCCTGTTTCTAGGCGGTCGATCACTCTAGCGTGCGCCAGGCCGGCTTTGCCGCGCTGCAGTTACTGCTCGCCGGTCAGCAATGCAGCTAGGTAGTTTCCGAACCTACCCGTCGGGTCGGGCGAAATATAAAAATGGGAGGCCGCAGTCTCTTAGCAAGCACGCGGTCACAACATGATCTTCAGGGTAATTCTATGGATCTCATCACTCATCCAGGCGTCTTTCTCAAGGACCGCCTCATGGCTCCTTTGGGACTGACGCCAGACGCACTGGCTGCAAAGCTCGGGCTGCCGGAGATCGATCTCCACTATGTTCTGAACGGTCAGGGACCGATGACGCCAGAAATGGCCGAAAAGCTCGGAGAGTTTTTCGACATGACGCCGGGGTTCTGGACCGAGATGCAAAGCCGATACGATGTCTCGAAAATGCCGAAGAAGGAGATCGCTTCACCGTTTGTCGGCCAGATGGAAACGCCTCACGGGGGAACTGATCTGGTCGGTCGGCAACATCACTATGCGAAGCTGTTCTACCTCAAATCCATCTGGCCGCGGAACGCCCTTTAGACGTCGAAATGCGGCGCATATCACCAACCTGATTTCACACGTCGCGATTGAACCAATTCCATCGCCGTCCGTTCAATTCTCAACAGCTGTGCGTTCTTGATCCAACGCTGACGTTGATGCGCTGCAGAGGCATTTGCCTGTCGCCCGCCACCCCAAACGCCTTGAAGGAGACCTCTGCCATGTCGGACAGCGCACCTGAAGTCATCAAGAGCCATTTTCCCGTGATCAATCCGGCGACCGGCGCGACGGTCGCCGATATTCCCGCCATGCCCTGGAGCGAGGCCGAAAAGGCGATTGCCGCCGCTCATAAAGCCTATCTATCCTTTCGCCGCGTCTCCTTTGCCGAAAGGGCCGCGCTGATGAAGAAGGCGGCGGAGGTCCTTCGGGCCAAATCGGACGAGCTTGCACGGCTGATGACCATCGAGATGGGCAAGACCTTGAAGGATGGCCGGGACGAGGTCGAAAAATGCGCGGTCGGCTGCGACTACTATGCCGATCACGCCGAGGCCTTTTTAAGCCGGAAGCCTGTCGACATGGGTCCCGATGGCGAGGCGTTCGTCGCCTTCAACCCGCTTGGCGTCGTGCTCGCGATCATGCCCTGGAATTTTCCACTCTGGCAGGTGTTCCGTTTTGCCTCGCCAGGGCTGATGGCGGGCAATGCCTGCGTGCTGAAACACGCGGCCAACGTGCCACAATGCGCCACGGCGATCGAAGACGTCTTCCGGCAAGCCGGCTTCCCGCCCGATCTCTTCCGGAACCTTGCGATCGACGTGCCGCTGATCGCCGATGTGATCAAGCATCCATCGATTGCGGCCATTACCCTCACCGGCAGCGTTCGCGCCGGCAAGTCAGTCGCCGAGAAGGCGGGCGCCGTCCTCAAAAAATGCGTGCTCGAACTCGGCGGCAGCGATGCCTATGTCGTTCTGGAGGATGCCGATATTGTAAAGACCGCCGAGACCTGCGCAGCGGGTCGGCTGGTGAATAACGGGCAGAGCTGCATCGCCGCCAAACGCTTCATCGTGGTCGATGCCGTGCGCGAGGCGTTCGAGACGGCATTCGTCGCCGCGATGCAGAAGCGCCGGATGGGCGATCCGACCGAGGAGGGCGTCGACCTTGGCCCGATGGCGCGCAGGGATCTGCGGGACGAATTGCATCATCAAGTGCAGCAAAGCCTGAAGATGGGTGCGCGCCTGCTGCTCGGCGGCGAAATTCCCATAGGG